>NZ_JBHWZS010000068.1:0-33402 GCF_042728155.1 Streptomyces sp. NPDC060209 | reverse complement strand
CCTCAACGGTGACCGGGGCCCTGCCTCTGTTCCTGCGGTGTTACGCGGGTCGGTCCGCCTAGCCGGACTGGCCGCCGAAGAAGTTGCCGTCCCCGCCCCCGTCGTTGCCGCCGATGGTGGTGAGGGTGACCGTCTGGCCCTTGGGGACCTGGGTGTTGGCCCCCGGGTTGGCGCTCATCACCAGGGCGTTCGGCTTGTCGGAGGAGTTGGGCGCGAGTGCGACCACGAGACCCAGGCCTTCGAGCGTGGACTTCGCATCCTGGTACCGCTTGCCGACGATGTCAGCGGGGATGGTGACCTGCTCGGGCTGAGCCGGACCCTTGGAGACCTTGAGGACGATCTGGACGTCCTTGGCCTGGTTGCTCGGGCCCGTGGGGGTCTGCTCGACGACCGTCCCGGCGGCCTCCTGCGAGTCGACATCCTGCTTCGACACGTTGGTGAACCCGAGGGCGTTCAGCTGTGCCACCGCTGCGTCGTAGGAGCGGGTGCGCACGTCGGGCATCGGCTCGGTCGCCTCCTTGGCCACCGTGATCGTGACCTCGGTGTCCTTCTCGACCTTCGAACCGCCCTGGGGGTCCTGCGAGATGACCGTGTCCAGCGTCTTCTCGGACTCGGCCGTCTTGACGTTCACCGTGAAGCCCTTGTCCTCCAGGGCCTTGCGGGCGCTGTCCTCGGACTTCTCCAGGACGTCCGGGACCTCGACCTTGGGGGCGCCGGTGGAGACGACGACCGTCACTGTCTCGCCCTTCTCAATCTGGTCGTCAGAGGAGGGCTTCTGGCTGCAGATCTTGTCCTTCTCCTGCGTCTCGCAGGGCTCCTCGGAACCGACCTTCAGGGTGATCTCGGAGTTGTCCGCGAGTTTCTGCGCCTGTTCGACCGTGGAGCCGACCATGTTCGGCACGTCGACCTTGCCACTGCCGCCGTCGGTGGAGCTGAAGACCGTACGGCCGATCAGGATCGCGCCGATGAGCACCAGAATGCCGGCGACGACCAGGAGGATCGTCGAGGTGTTGCTCTTCTTCTGGCGCCGGCGGCCCGGGCGGTCGTCGTAGCCGTAGCCGCCGTCGTCCGGATTGACCGGGGGCAGCATGGACGTCTGGGCGCCGCCCTGGTCCGTCGCCCGCAGGGCCTGGGTGGGCTGGTCGTTGCCGTAGGCGTCGTACCCGCCGTATCCCGCCGCGCCCATGGCCGCCGTGGCAGCGACCGGCTGTCCGTCGAGGCAGGCCTCGATGTCGGCGCGCATCTCGTCGGCCGACTGGTAGCGGTAGTCGGGGTCCTTGGTCAGCGCCTTCAGGACGATGGCGTCCATCTCGGGCGTGATCTCGGGGTCGAAGTTGCTCGGAGGCTGCGGCTCCTCGCGCACGTGCTGGTACGCGACCGCGACGGGCGAGTCGCCGACGAACGGCGGCCGGACCGCGAGCAGCTCGTAGAGCAGGCAGCCGGTGGAGTACAGGTCGGAGCGTGCGTCGACCTGCTCGCCCTTGGCCTGCTCCGGGGAGAGGTACTGGGCGGTGCCGATGACCGCAGCGGTCTGGGTCATCGTCATGCCGGAGTCGCCCATGGCACGGGCGATACCGAAGTCCATGACCTTGACCTGGCCGGTGCGCGTCAGCATGACGTTCGCCGGCTTGATGTCGCGGTGGACGATCTGGGCGCGGTGCGAGTACTCCAGTGCCTGGAGGATCCCGACCGTCATTTCGAGGGTCCGCTCCGGCAGCAGCTTGCGGCCGGAGTGCAGGAGCTCTCTGAGAGTCGACCCGTCGACGTACTCCATCACGATGTACGGGATGGAGACTCCGTCGACGTAGTCCTCGCCGGTGTCGTAGACGGCGACGATCGCGGGGTGGTTGAGCGAGGCGGCCGACTGGGCCTCACGGCGGAACCGTGCCTGGAAGGACGGGTCGCGGGCGAGATCGGCCCGCAGCGTCTTCACAGCTACGGTGCGGCCGAGCCGGGTGTCGTGCGCGAGGTAGACCTCGGCCATGCCACCACGGCCGAGCACCGAGCCCAGCTCGTACCGGCCGCCGAGGCGACGCGGCTCTTCCATAACTGATCCAGCCCTCTCCGTCAGTCCCGACCGCACCCGTGTGTGGTCCGGCGGTGCGCTGTTCGCGCATACGCTACCGGGCACGCCCGGCTTGATCGGCCCGCACCCGTCAGCTGATATCCGACCGGTATCCCAATGTGCTGGTGTGGACAGAAGTTGTGACGGGTGTCACTACTTTCCGTCGAGTACCGCCTTCATCACGCTCTTGGCGATCGGTGCGGCCAGGCCGCCACCGGAGATGTCGTCCCGGTTGGCGTTGCCGTCCTCGACAACCACGGCGACGGCGACCGGGGAGCCGCTGTCGGTCTTGGCGTACGAGATGAACCAGGCGTACGGCTTCTCGCTGTTGTTGAGGCCGTGCTGAGCGGTACCGGTCTTGCCACCGACAGTGACGCCGTCGATCTGCGCGTTGGTTCCCGTGCCGTCCGCGACCACGGTCTCCATCATCTGCTGCACCTTCTGGGCGTTCTCCGCCGAGAGCGGCTGGCCGAGCTGCTCCTTCTCGTGGGTGTAGATGACGTCCAGGTTCGGCGCCTGGCGCTGGGCGACCATGTACGGCTGCATGAGCTTGCCGTCGTTGGCGATCGCGGACGCGACCATGGCCATCTGGAGCGGCGTGGCGCGGTTGGAGGCCTGGCCGATGCCCGCCATGGCGTTCTGCGGCTGGTTGTCCTTCGGGTAGACGCTGGCGTCGGCCCTGACCGGGGTGAAGACTTCTTCGTTGAAGCCGAACTTGTCGGCCTGTTCGATCATCTTCGCGTTGCCGAGGTCGTTGCTCATCTTGCCGAAGACGGTGTTGCAGGACCAGCGCAGGGCCTCCCTGAGCGAAGCGTTCTCGCAGGGGATGTTCCCCTCGTTCTGCAGCAGGTTGGTCGACAGGGGGAGCCGCCAGGGCAGCGGGGAGTCCGTCTCCTCGTCGATGTCGGTGTAGAGGCCGTTCTCCAGCGCCGCGGCGGCCGTGACGACCTTGAACGTCGAGCCGGGCGGGTAGGTCTCCCGCAGGGCCCGGTTCAGCATCGGCTTGTCCTTGTCGGACAAGAGCTTCTGCCGGGCGTCGGAGTCCTTCATGGAGTTGCCCGCGAAGACCGAGGGGTCGTACGAAGGTGTGCTGGCCAGCGCCAGGACGGCGCCGGTCTGCGGGTCGAGCGCGGCGACGGCGCCCTTCTTGTCGCCCAGCCCCTTGAAAGCGGCCTTCTGGGCGGCACCGTTGAGGGTGGTGACGATGTTCCCGCCGGTCTTCTTCTCGCCGGTGAACATCGACAGGGTGCGGTCGAAGAACAGCTGGTCGCTGTTGCCGGTGAGGATGCCGTCCTCGATGCTCTCCAGCTGCGAGGAGTCGAAGGCCTGCGAGGAGTATCCGGTGACGGGCGCCCACATGGGGCCGTTCTTCCAGACGCGCTTGTACTTGAAGTCGCCGTCCGTCGTCTCGACGGAGCCCGTGACGGGCTCGCCGTCGACGATGATGTTGCCGCGCTCGTGGGCGTAGCGCTCGATCTGGACGCGGCGGTTGTGCTCGTTCGCGTTGAGCTCGTCGGCACGGACGTACTGGATGTAGTTGGTGCGGATCAGCAGGGCCAGGACGAGGATCCCGCAGAAGAGCGCGATCCTGCGCAGAGGCTTGTTCACGGTCGGACCACCTGGGTCATTTCGGCGTCCGGGGACGGTGCGGGGGCCGGGGCGGGGCGTCGGGCGGTGTCACTGATTCTGATCAGGATGCCGATGAGCGCCCAGTTGGCGATGACGGACGAACCACCGGCCGCCATGAACGGCATGGTCATACCCGTCAGCGGGATGAGCCCCATGACGCCGCCGGCGACGACGAAGACCTGGATGGCGAAGGAGCCGGAGAGGCCGATCGCGAGGAGCTTGCCGAAGGGGTCCCGGGCTGCCAGCGCCGTACGGACGCCGCGCTCGACGATCAGACCGTAGACGAGCAGGACCGCCATCATTCCGGCCAGTCCGAGCTCCTCACCGACGGTGGCGAGGATGAAGTCGGAGTTGGCCGCGAAGCCGATCAGGTCGGAATTGCCCTGGCCGAGCCCCGTGCCGAGGGTGCCGCCGGAGCCGAAGGCCATGAGTGACTTGGCCATCTGCTCGCTCGCCGCCTCCTTGCCCCAGCCCGCGAAGGGGTCGAGCCAGGCGGTGACGCGGTCCTGGACGTGCGGCTCGAAGGTGGCCACACCGACGGCGCCGGCTCCGGACATCAGCAGGCCGAAGACGATCCAGCTGGTGCGCTCGGTGGCTACGTACAGCATGACGACGAACATGCCGAAGAACAGCAGAGAGGATCCCAGGTCGGTCTCGAAGACCAGGATGAGGATCGAGAACGCCCAGACCATGAGGATCGGCCCGAGGTCGCGGCCCCGGGGAAGATACAGACCCATGAAGCGACGGCTGGCCAGGGCCAGTGCGTCACGCTTGACCATGAGATAGCCGGCGAAGAACACCGCAATGATGATCTTCGCGAACTCCCCCGGCTGGATCGTGCCGACGCCAGGGATCTTGATCCAGATCTTGGCGCCGTTCACGGCCGGGAAGAACATCGGAAGGATCAGAAGGAACAGCGCCACCAGCATGGAGATGTAGGTGTAGCGCTGCAGGATGCGGTGGTCCTTGAGGGCGATCAGAACGACGACCAGCAGGGCCACACCGACTGCTGAGAACATCAGCTGCTTCGAGGCGGCGGGGGCGAACGTCTTGAGTGCCTGGAACCGCTCCGACTGGTCCAGGCGCCAGATGATGGCCAGACCCAGACCGTTCAGCAGGGTCGCCAGCGGAAGCAGCAGCGGGTCCGCGTACGGAGCGAATCTCCGCACCGCGAGATGCGCCACACCGCCGAGCAGCGCGAGGCCCAGGCCGTATCCGAGCATGCCGGCAGGCAGCTCGCCGTTGAGGGCGAGGCCCACGTTGGCGTACGCGAACACCGAGATCAGAACGGCGAAGGCGACCAGCGCCAGCTCGGTGTTACGGCGGCTCGGCGCGTCGATCGCGCCGATGGTCGTGGTGTTGGTGACAACGCTCATGTGCTGAAGGCCCCCTACGGCTTACTGCTTACCGCACTGCAGGGCCAGCTTCTTCTCTTCCTCCGAGAGGCTGGGGCCGGGAGTGGGAGTCGCGGTCTTGGTCCCCTTGGCGGGAGACGTGGCGGAAGTGCTGTCGGAGGCGTTGCCTGCCTCGGCCTTGTCCTTGGCGGCATTGGTGTCCGCCTCGGCCGCGCGGCGCTGCGCGTCCTTCTTGCAGGCGGAGGCCTGTGCATCGAGCTCGCTGATCTTCTTGCGGGCGTCGGTGAGGTTGCCCTGGGAAATGGTCGCCTCGACCTGCTTGCGCCAGTAGGGCGGGAGGTACTTCAGCTCGATCTTGGTGTCCTCCTCGACCTTCGAGAGGTCCACCCAGGCGAGGTCCTGGCTGATTCCGCGGAACAGCGCGACGTTGTCGTCCTTCGCGCCCACGTAGAACTGGGTCTGGGTCCAGCGGTACCCGCCGTAGACGCCGCCGCCGATGACGGCCAGCGCGAGCACGATGTAGAACGACCGCTTCAGCCACCTTCGGCGGCCGCGGGGCTTGACGAAGTCGTCGTCGGTGTACGAGTTGAAGGCGCCGTCAGGACCGGAGCCGTAGCCCATGTCGTCGCCGCTGCCGGGAGGGCCGAAGCCTCCGGCCGGCGGCGGCACGGGGCGGCCGAGGCCGGCCGCGCGTCCCGCAGGTGTCTCCATGGCCCGGCCGTCGTTCGCCTGGGCGGCCTGGTTCTCGGCGACCGCGCCGACGATGACCGGGGTGTCGTTGAGCTGCGCGGCCAGGGTGTCGTTGCTGTCGACGTCCAGGACGTCGGCGACGATGCAGGTGATGTTGTCGGGGCCGCCGCCTCGCAGGGCGAGCTGGATGAGGTCCTGGATGGTCTCCTGCGGGCCCTGGTAGCTGGCCAGGGTCTCTTCCATCGTCTGGTGGGAGACGACGCCGGAGAGTCCGTCCGAGCAGATCAGATAGCGGTCACCGGCGCGGACCTCCCGGATGGAGAGATCGGGCTCCACGTGGTCGCCGCTGCCCAGGGCCCGCATCAGCAGGGAGCGCTGCGGGTGGGTGGTGGCCTCTTCCTCTGTGATCCGGCCCTCGTCGACGAGGCGCTGCACCCACGTGTGGTCCTGGGTGATCTGCGTCAGGACGCCGTCACGCAGGAGGTAGGCACGGGAGTCGCCGACGTGGACGAGGCCGAGTCGCTGACCGGTCCAGAGCAGGGCGGTGAGCGTCGTGCCCATGCCCTCCAGCTGGGGGTCCTCCTCCACCATGACGCGCAGCTGGTCGTTGGCCCGTTGGACCGCCGTACCGAGCGAGGTGAGGATGTCGGAGCCCGGGACGTCGTCGTCGAGCTGGACGAGCGTGGAGATCACCTCGGAGCTGGCGACCTCGCCGGCCGCCTGGCCGCCCATGCCGTCGGCGATGGCGAGAAGGCGGGGACCGGCGTAGCCGGAGTCCTCGTTGCCTTCCCGGATCATGCCCTTGTGCGATCCGGCGGCGAAGCGCAGGGACAAGCTCATGCGCACCTCGCCCGTCGGTTCGGGGTACAGCCGGTCTCGAGCCACACTGCCCACCCTCCGGTCGGGAGCCGGGCCGGGTCCATCGTCAGGACCGCCGCGGCTCGCTCGCTCCGCTCGCTCATTGTCGTACTACTTCCGCAGCTCGATGACGGTCTTGCCGATGCGGATCGGCGCGCCCAGCGGAACAGGTGTCGGGGTGGTGAGCCGGGTCCGGTCGAGATAGGTGCCGTTGGTGGACCCGAGATCCTCGACGATCCACTGGCCGTCACGGTCCGGGTAGATCCTGGCATGCCTGCTGGACGCGTAGTCGTCATCCAGCACGATCGTTGAGTCGTGCGCCCGTCCCAGGGTGATGGTCTGGCCCTGGAGCGCCACGGTGGTGCCGGTGAGTGTGCCTTCGGAGACGACCAGCTTGGTGGGTGCCCCGCGGCGCTGGCGCCCGGGCTGCTGGCGCTGCTGAGGCGGCGCTGCTTGCTGTTGGCGCCCTTGTTGCGGGCGCGTGTCACTGGCAGTGCGGCGTGAGCCGCGCTGCGTGACGCGCGTACCGAACAGGTCGCTGCGAATGACCTGGACGGCCACGATTACGAATAGCCACAGAACAGCCAGGAAACCTAGCCGCATGACCGTCAGGGTCAGCTCTGACATTGCCCCCGCTTCACCCTTCGGCTTGCCGGTAAACGATGGTGGTGCTGCCCACGACGATCCGCGAGCCGTCGCGGAGCGTAGCGCGGGTGGTGTGCTGCCCGTCTACCACGATGCCGTTGGTAGACCCGAGATCCTGGATCGTCGAGGGCGTTCCGGTCCGGATCTCACAGTGCCGGCGCGATACGCCGGGGTCGTCGATCCGCACGTCGGCGTCGGTGCTTCGTCCCATCACCAACGTCGGGCGGGAGATCTGATGGCGGGTGCCGTTGATCTCGATCCAGCGCCGCACCTGGGCGTCCGGCATGGGGCCGGACGCGGCCGGCGGGCGCCAGTCGCTGGAAGGGCCCCCTGAGCGCCCGGCGCCCTGAGGCGGGGCCGGGGGCATGGGCGGGGCGGAAGCCGGCGGATAGCCGTAACCGCCCTGTCCCTGCGGTGCGGGCCGGTTCGGCTGGGCATGGGGAGCGGGGCCGCTCTGCTGGCCCTGCTGTGACGAACTCGACGCCAGGGTCCGGCTGCGTACGCGGTAGAGACCCGTGTCGAGGTCGTCCGCCTTCTCCAGGTGGACCTTGATCGGTCCCATGAAGGTGTACCGCTGCTGCTTGGCGTAGTCACGTACGAGGCCGGACAGCTCGTCGCCGAGCTGACCGGAGTACGGGCTGAGCCGCTCGTAGTCCGGGGTGCTGAGCTCGACGATGAAGTCGTTGGGCACGACGGTCCGCTCGCGGTTCCAGATCGATGCGTTGTTGTCGCACTCGCGCTGGAGGGCTCCCGCGATCTCGACCGGCTGCACCTCGGACTTGAAGACCTTGGCGAAGGTGCCATTGACCAGACCTTCGAGACGCTGCTCGAAACGCTTCATGACTCCCATGGGGCACCTCCTCCGTTGTCGTCATCCAAGTACTGCTTACTGATCGTATCCACGCGTCGGGAAATCGGCTGGTTCCCCTTGTCTGCACAGTGGATGAGTGTCACCTCTCACACGGATCGTAGAGGTGGCCTCCTGACAGTGTCCCGCACTCCGGGTGCACTCAGGAGGAGTGGGGCCGGGCTTTCCGCGTTCCCGGTTCCCGCCGTGGGTCCGCCGAAACAACGGATGTGAATCCACCCTGTCCAGCGTGCTAATCTTCCGGTTGTCGCCAGGCGCTCGCACCACACGGTGAGAGAGTCTGAAAACACCACTCATGCGCGAGTGGCGGAACGGCAGACGCGCTGGCTTCAGGTGCCAGTGTCCTTAGGGACGTGGGGGTTCAAATCCCCCCTCGCGCACAACAGGCAGTCGCTTGCGACTGCCGGGTTGGTTCGACAGAACCCCCGCACCGGAGAGATCCGGTGCGGGGGTTCTTCGTTGTATGGATCGCCCTTTGCGTGCAGGTGTAGATCTCTCTTCTTCTTTGTGTGCGGCGGGCGTGGCGGTATCGGCCCGGCGCGCCCACTGCCGACCCTCGGCGTCCTTCGCGTTCAGGGGGAGCGCTCCCGGACGGCGCCGGACGAGCTGGACGGGCGCGGCGGGCGCTGTGATGAAGCACGCACCTGGTACAGAAGTGTGGCCGGAGGCGGCTGCTGTTTCACGTGAAACGTCGGATCCGCACCAAAGAGGCGTTAGGTCCGGATCCGACTTCAAGGGGCTATGTCAGGCGACGAAACGTGCTGCGAGGGCCTTGGCCTTCTCCGCTGCCTCGGTGAACGCCTGGGTGCGGGACGCGTCGGCGAGAGGGATGAGCTCGGCCATCTCGGGCTTCGAGTGGGCCAGCGTCAACTCCGGCACGATGAACTCGACTTCGGCTCCGAGCATGCCGGTCAGTACCTTCTCCAGGTAGTTCTGGACGAACTCGAAGTCTTCGCGCGGGGTGCCCGGGGCGTACGAACCGCCTCGGCTGGCCACGACGGTGACCGGCGTGCCGGCGACGGGGCCCTCCGGGCCCGCGTTGTGGCCGACGATGATCACCTGATCCAGCCACGCCTTGAGGGTGGACGGGATGGAGAAGTTGTACATCGGTGCGCCGATGAGAACGGCGTCCGCGGCGACCAGTTCTGCGGACAGTTCCCTGCGCAGCGTGTCCTCGGCGCCGGCGGCTACGGCTGAGGCGTCCAGGTGGGGCAGGGGGTCGGCGGCGAGGTCGCGGTATACGACCTCGCCGTCGGGGTGCTGCTCGCGCCAGGCCGCTACGAAGGCGGCGGTGACCTCACGAGAGGTGGAGCCCTGCGGGAAAACAGCGGAGTCGAGGTGCAGGAGCGTAGCCATGGGGGTTCTCCGTAGGAGTCGAAGGGGCGACTCGGCGCGGGCTCATGGACAGCTGCCATGGGTATGGCGAGCGCGAGTCGGTTTTTCAGTACGTACCTATTCTTAACATAGTCACTTACTTTTCATAAGCCCCGTACTGCGACGCAGTACCCTGGGGCCATGGCGGATCACAGCGAGCAGGCCTGTCGGCGGGTGGACGCGAGCATCACTCGCGTCTTCGAGCTGTTCGGGAAGCGCTGGACGGGCCTGATCGTCTCGGTGCTGATGCAGCAGCCGGTGCACTTCGCGGATCTGCGACGAGCGATTCCGGGCATCAGTGAGCGGATGCTCTCGGACCGGCTGTCCGAGCTGGGAGCGGCCGGTCTGGTGGTGCGCGAGGTCGACGAAGGGCCCCCGCTGCGGGTCGCGTACCGGCTGACGGAGGCCGGTGCCGCCATGGAGCCCGCGCTGAAGGAGCTCGGGCAGTGGGCGGATACCTATCTGGCGGGACCGGGGCGCTGCTGACCTGCCGCCGGTGAGCCGGCGGTGTGCGGGGGCCTCTCTGCGGGGGTGTGGTGGCGCTGGACGTGTGCGCCTCTGTGGGGGTGTGGTGGCGCCGGTGAGGGCGGGTGTCTCCCGGTGGGCCGCCGAAACGGTACGGGTGGGCGTCTACCGGGGTGAGGGGTCTTCGCCCGTCGAGTTGTAGCGCAGCAAGTACTCCGCGAACTGCCCGAGATCGTCCGACGTCCACGCTCCGAGACGCTCCCGGTAGGCGGCGCGCCGGCTGGCCTGCGTCGAAGCGAGCGCCTGGGTGCCGGCAGCGGTGGGGTGCAGTACCTGGATGCGCTGGTCGTCCGGGTCCGGGTGGCGCTCGACCAGGCCGAGCTTCTCCAGTGCCGCGACCTGCCGGCTGACCGTCGACTTGTCCAGCATGTAGTGCGCCGCCAGGTCGGTGGCGCGGCAGCCGTGCCGGTAGTCGATGTGGGCGAGCAGTGTGTACGAGACCAGCGGCAGATCCGGGTGGAGCCGTGCCGCGGCCGACCGCGCGCGGCGTGCGAAAGCGGTCAGCTCGCGCTGGATGACATCCAGCGACTCCTCGCGGTCCCCGGGGGCGTCTGCCACGTGAATCACCTTCTCGAAGTTTTAGTTGTATGCTACAACGAGTGTAAGAGTTGTAAAAGCCAACCAATGGAGGAATGGCCGAATGTCCGCAGGTCCGAGCTCCGCCTCCGGCTCAACCGCCGGTGCGATGCGTCATGTGCTCAGCCATCTCATTACGCCGCTGCTGATGTGCATCGGTATGGGGCTTGCCTATCTGGGGGCCTTCCACGCCCCGGAGCCGCACGACCTGAGGGTGGACGTCGTCGGCTCCGGAGCAAGCGCGCAGGTGCTTGCACAGACCTTGCAGGACAAGGGTGACGGTGCATTGAGTGTGCGTACCGTAGCGGACCGCGACATTGCGGTGAACCACTTGAGGACGCAGCAGAGTTATGGCGCCTACGTGCCGGGCAGCAGCCCCGAGCTCATGGTGGCCACCGCATCGTCGGACACCAGCGCGACGGTCGTCCAGAAGGTCTTCACCGAAGTTGCCGCCGGGCAGGGCGCCCCTCTCAAGGTGACGGACGTCGAGCCTACGGCGGACGGTGATCCGACCGGCCAGGGGATCTTCTTCCTGCTGGTGGCGGTCAGCATCGGGTCGTACGCGTCGGTCGCGGTGATCGGCGGTGCGGGCGCGGTGCTGGCGCTGCGGATCAGGGCCGGGCTGGCAATCGGCACCTCGCTCGTGGTGAGTGCGATCGGCGCCGCGTTCGCGGGGCCTGTGTTCGGCCTGGTGGACCATGGGCTCGGCGGGCTGTGGGCGATGGCGTGGCTCTATTCGGCGGGCATCCTGCTGATCGGAGTGGGGCTGCACACGTTCCTCAAGCGGTGGACCACGCTCGGCGTGATGGTGCTCTTCGTCATGCTCAACTTCACGAGTTCCGGCGGCATCTTCCGGCCCGAGCTGCAGCCGGGCTTCTTCGGTTCCCTGCACTCCTTCTGGAACGGTGCGGGCTTCGTCGAAGGGGTGCGCAGTCATGTGTACTTCGGCGGCCACGCCCTGGGCGGACACCTGCTGGTGCTGGCTCTGTGGTTCGTGGCCGGGCTGGTCGTCGTCGGGGTGGCGGCTCCGGCCGAGTCGAGGCGGCGTCGCGAGTCTGCGGAGAAGGCGCGTGCGGTGGCCGCTCCGCGGACGGCTGCCGGAGCCGAGGAGGAGATGGAAGAGGCCGTCGGGGTGTGACGACCCTTCCGGGTCGTGCCAGTCGCCAACCTGTGTGACGGGCCGGTGTCGCGCGGGCGGCGCGGGGGATCCGGCCCGTCAGCAACGTTGTCCACAGGCGGGATCCCAAGTTGTCCACAGGGGCAGACGGTCGTCACTTGACGGCTGTACCGTCGTCCGCAGTTGATGTTGATCGGACGGAACTGCTGAACGAGGGCGGGGGAGGCGGCGCTCCATGGGCGAGGTCGAGGCAACGGTGTCGGGACAGCGGGCGGCAGAAGACGAGCGCATCCCGGCTGTCCGAGGTTTCGCGCGACGCGTGGCCGGAGGAGTGCGGCCGTCGGAATCCGGGGCGGCCTCCCCGAAGGCCGCAGGCAAGGCGCTGAGGCTCAAGGTGCCGCGGTCCGACCACAGTTCACTGGTTCTGCCCGGCGGAAGGCCGGACGCGGTACAGGCGGTCGAGCAGTCGAACCAGGGCAGGGTGCCTGGCCTGACGCCTATACGGGTGGGGCGGATGGCGGCAACGCCGTTCGCGTTTCTGCGCGGCTCGGCCGGCTTGATGGCGCATGACCTGATGGGCACCCCGGTGACGGGGGTGGGCGCCCAGCTCTGTGGTGACGCGCACGCGGCGAACTTCGGGCTGTACGGCGACGCGCGCGGCAACCTGGTCATCGATCTCAACGACTTCGACGAAACCGTGTTCGGTCCGTGGGAGTGGGACCTCAAGCGGCTCGCCACCTCTCTGGTGCTTGCGGGCCGGGAGGCGGGGGCGGACGAGGACACCTGTCGGCAGGGCGCGTACGACACGGTGGGCGCGTACCGGCGCACGATGCGTCTGCTGGCCGGGCTGCCCGCACTCGACGCGTGGAACGCCATCGCGGACGAGGAACTCGTCTCGCACACCGATGCGCGGGACCTGCTGGGGACGCTGGAGCGGGTCTCCGCCAAAGCGCGCAACAACACGAGTGCCCGCTTCGCCGCCAGGTCCACGGAGGAATGCGAGGACGGCGGCCGCCGCTTCGTCGACGCGCCGCCCGTGCTGCGCCGGGTGCCCGACGCGGAGGCATCGGCTGTTGCTGCGGGGCTCGAGGGCTACCTCGGGACGATCTCGGAGGACAGGGTTCCGCTGCTGGCCCGCTATGCGATCCATGATGTGGCGTTCCGGGTGGTCGGCACGGGGAGTGTGGGGACCCGGTCGTATGTGGTGCTGCTGCTCGACCATCGCGGTGAGCCGCTGGTGCTGCAGGTGAAGGAGGCTCGTCCCTCCGCGCTATCCCCCTATCTCCCGCAGGTCGGCTTCGAGGTACCGGACGTCGTGCACGAAGGGCGCCGGGTGGTGCTCGGACAGAAGCGGATGCAGGTCGTCAGCGACATATTGCTCGGCTGGGCCGAGGTCGACGGCAGGCCGTATCAGGTACGCCAGTTCAGGAATCGAAAAGGCAGTGTGGATCCGGCCGCGCTCGCGGCGGACCAGGTGGACGACTACGGGCGGATGACCGGAGCGCTGCTGGCCCGGGCACACGCGCACAGCGCCGATCCCCGGCTGCTCGCGGGCTACTGCGGGAAGAACACCGAGCTGGACGCGGCCGTGGCCGATTTCGCCGTGACGTATGCGGACCGGACGGAAGCGGACCACGCCGAGCTCGTCCAGGCTGTACGAGCGGGGCGAATAAGCGCCGAGCTCGGCGTCTGAGCGGATCTTGCGGCCACCGTGTGTGTCCGTGGCGCGTGCCGGGGCCATACGCTGGACGGGTGACCCACGAAGCCCCCGGGGTGCCGCCCACCCGGAACGACGAAGACCGGCAGAACCAGGACCGGCAGGACGACCTGCAGCACGCGCAGGACGCGTCGCAGGGCGACCACCTGCGAGCGGATCCGGACGGTGCGCCGCAGACGGGCTCCGTCGCCGGTGACGCTGCCGGTGATCCCGCCGGCGGCGGGGGCAGCGAGGTGGGCGGTGACGCTGCGGCGGGTGAGAGCGGTGCCCCTCGGCCCGAGGAGCGGCTCGCCAAGGCCGTCCGGGTTGCCGAGCAGGCGCTGATCGAGTTCGAGATCGCGGTGGAGACCTTCCGGGTCGAGGTGGAGAACTTCTCCCGGTTGCATCACCAGAAGCTCGGCCCGATGTACGCGCGCCTGGACGAGCTGGATGCGCAGATCGCGGAGGCGCGTGCCGCGAAGACCGGTGATCCGGAGGATCTGCGCAAGGCCCAGGAGGCCCGTGCGATCGTCATGCCGATGCCTGGCGTCGATGAGCTCTTCCACGACTGGATGGACTCGGACGGGCTCTCGCCCGAGGCCTCGGCCATGCTCACCGAGCAGCCCGTTCGGCCGCCGAAGCGGGTCAGGCCGGGCGAGGAGGCGCGCAAGCTCTACCGCGAGCTTGCCCGTCAAGCCCACCCGGATCTGGCACCGGACGAGAAGGAGCGGACACGGCGGGACGAATTCATCGCTCGTGTCAACGCGGCCTACGGGCGGGGCGACGTGGCGTTGCTGAAGGAGCTGGCAGCCGAGTGGGCGGCGGGGCCCGTGACGCCTGAGCTGCGGCTGAGCGAGAGCGAGGAACTCTACGCGCGGCTGGAGTGGCTCAGCCGGCGTAAGGAGCTGCTCACGGTCCTGGCCCAGGAGCTGGAGGAGAGCGCGATCGGCTCGATGCTGCGGATGGCGCCGGATGACCCCGACGTGCTGCTGGACGACATCGGCGAGAAGCTTCTGGCGGAGGTCGCCCAGCGTGAGAACGAGCTGGCAGGGCTGGTGCAGTAGCGTTCCGGATGACCCTGGCGCGTACGTACGAGAGAAGGCATACCCATGAATTTCGCTCCGCTGCCATCGGTGGACGTCGTGGCGGTTCCGTCGGACGGCTTCGTGCTGGATGTCCGGGAGGACGACGAGTGGGCAGCCGGGCACGTCGAGGGCGCGCTGCACATTCCCATGAGTGACTTCGTGGGACGTTTCGGCGAGCTGACCGAGGCGGCCGACGACGGTCGGCGCGTGCATGTGATGTGCCGCGTCGGAGGGCGGTCCGCGCAGGTCACCCAGTACCTGGTGCAGCAGGGCATCGACGCGGTGAACATCGACGGCGGCATGCTGGCCTGGGACGGCGCCGGACGCCCGATGGTCACGGACACCGGGAGCTCGGCTTTCGTCCTCTGACGGCTCCAGGTACGAGTCTTCTCTTCACCGTTCGCCGGAGACGGCCCCCATCGGCCCCGGCGACGCTGCGGCCGGTCGGAGCCCTGCTGTGATCACCTTCAGCCGAGGTAATCGGATTCAGCCGCGGTACCTCGACCCGCAGCCGCCTCCGGCACTGCCCCTGAGACCGCCGTGCCGCTCGACTGCCCTGCGACGTGATTTCCGGCCGGCGTGGCGCTACGGACGGGGCCGCCCTACGCACAGGTACGCGGGACGTAGGCATGGGGTTGCAACGCACGGGCACAGGCCGTGCCCGTGCGTGCAACCGGCGGGGCCGGGCCGGGCCTGTTCGGGCGGGGCGTTTCGCGGGCGTCAGCGGTCGAAGTCGAGTTCGACTTCCGGAGTGACAGGGTGTGACTGGCAGGCCAGCACGAAACCGGCACCGGTCTCCTCCGGTTCCAGCGCGAAGTTGCGGTCCATCCGGACTTCGCCCGAGACCAGGAAGGCCCGGCAGGTCCCGCACACTCCCCCCTTGCAGGCATACGGGGCGTCCGAGCGGCTTCGCAGCATCGTGTCCAGCAGCGATTCGCCGTCCTCGACCGGCCAGCTGCCCGACCGCCCGTCGAGAGTCGCCGTGAGCCTGCTCTCCGACGGCGAGGCGACCCTGGCGGCCGCAGGCAGAGCCGTTCCCTCGTCCGCGACGTGGAAGATCTCCTGGTGGATGCGTGACCGGTCGGCGCCGAGTGCGCGCAGCGCGCCTTCCGCCCCCCGGACCAGGCCGAGCGGCCCGCACAGGAACCAGCCGTCCACGTCGGGGACCGACAACAGTGCCGGCAGCAGCCCGGTGAGCCGCTCGCGGTCCAGACGGCCCGAGGGGAGCCCGGCGGCCTGCTCCTCCCGGGACAGCGCGGTCACCAGCTGGAAGCGGTCCGGATAGCGGTCCTTGAGGTCGGCCACCTCGTCGAGGAACATCGTCGACGCGGCCGTCCGGTCGCTGCGGATCAGACAGAAGCGAGCCAGCGGCTCCCGTGCCAGCAGTGTCGCCGCCATCGAGAGCACCGGTGTGATGCCACTGCCGCCGACGATCGCGGCGAAGCGGCCCGGGCGCGGGTCGAGGACGAACCGGCCCGTCGGAGCCATCGCCTCCACCATGTCCCCGACGGCCAGCTCCTTGAGTGCGTATGTCGAGAACGAGCCTCCGTCGACCATGCGGATGCCCACCCGCAACAGGGGGGCGCCCGGCGGCTCGGTGGCAGGTGCGCAGATCGAGTACGAGCGTCGGATCTCCTCGCCATCGACCCGGTAGCGCACATTGAGGTGCTGACCGGGAGCGTGGCGGAAGGTCTCGCGCAGTTCGGGCGGCACGGCGAGGGTGACGGCCACCGCGTCGTCCGTGATCCGTTCGATCGCGCTGACCCGGAGCGGATGGAACATCTACAACTCCTTGAAGTGGTCGAACGGTTCGCGGCACGCCACGCATCGGCGCAGTGCCTTGCACGCCGTGGAGGAGAACCGGCTCAGCAGCTCCGTGTCCGTGGAACCGCAGTGCGGACAGCGCACCGAGAGCGTCAGTGGCACCGGCCCGCCGGGACCGCTGCCTGGGCGCGGCGGCGCTATGCCGAACTCCGCGAGCTTGCGCCGCCCCTCATCGCTGATGTCGTCCGTCGACCAGGCAGGGGCGAGAACCGTGACCACGGACACCTCCGACACACCGTGGTCGTGCAGCACACGCTCGATGTCGGCGGACATGGCCTCGATGGCCGGGCAGCCGGTGTACGTCGGGGTGAGCCGCACGGTGACCTTGTCCGCCCCGTCCACCCGCACACCGCGGAGTACGCCGAGCTCGTCCAGAGTGAGGACCGGCAACTCGGGATCGGGCACGGAGCCCGCCAGTCGGTGGAGCTCCGCCTCCAGCGGCGTCTCCGTGGTCACCATGACGCCCCCGGATGGCTGCGGTGCAGATGCTGCATCTCGGCGAGCATCCGCCCGAACGGCTCCGTGTGCAGGCCCTGCCGGCCCGCTCCGGCCGCCCAGGCCCCGGACTGCGGCCCCGACGGGAGGGTCAGGGTGGCCCGCTCCACCACGGAGGTGACGGCGGCCAGCCAGCCGTCGCGCAGGGCGTGCCGGTCGACGTCGACTCCCTCGACCGGCTCGAACAGCTCGCCGGTGAACCGCCACAGGGCGTCGAGCGCGAGCTGCACGCGCTCATGGCTTTCCGCCGTGCCGTCACCCAGTCGCAGGACCCACTGCTCCGCGTGGTCCCGGTGGTAGGCGACCTCCTTGACGGCCTTGGCAGCGAGATCCGTGAACTCTCCCTCGCCCGCGGCCAGCTCCTCGTACAGCAGGTGCTGGTAGACGGAGAAGTAGAGCTGGCGGGCGATGGTGTGGGCGAAGTCGCCGTTCGGCTGCTCCACCAGCTGGACGTTGCGGAAGGCCCGCTCCTCGCGGAGGTAGGCCAGCTGGTCCTCGTCCCCGACGAACGAGAGCAGCATCCTGGCCTGTCCCAGCAGGTCCAGTGCGATGTTTGCCAGGGCCACCTCTTCCTCGAGCACGGGGGCGTGGCCCGCCCACTCCCCCAGGCGGTGCGAGAGCACCAGCGCGTCGTCGCCGAGGGCGAGGGCCGCGGTCACAGGTGCTTCACCCCTTCGGGGATCTCGTAGAACGTGGGGTGACGGTAGGGCTTGTCCCCGGCGGGTTCGAAGAACGAGTCCTTCTCGTCCGGTGAGGACGCGGTGATCGCCGTCGAGGGAACCACCCAGAGGGAGACGCCTTCCGAGCGGCGTGTGTACAGATCGCGGGCGTTGCGCAGGGCCATCTCGGCGTCCGGTGCGTGCAGGCTGCCCGCGTGGGTGTGGGACAGACCACGCCGGGAGCGCACGAACACCTCCCACAGAGGCCAGTCGGTCGAGCTGCTCATGCGGTCGCCTCCACGGGATGGGCGGCCGCTCCGGCTGTGCCGGGCCGTGCCGCGTGCTTGTCTGCGTATGCCGATGCCGCGTCGCGGACCCAGGCGCCCTCTTCGTGGGCCTTGCGCCGTTGGGTGAGCCGTTGTTCGTTGCAGGGGCCGTTGCCCTTGAGGACCTCCTGGAACTCCGTCCAGTCGACCGCTCCGTAGTCGTGCTGACCGAGCTCCTCGTTCCACCGGATGTCAGGGTCGGGGAGGGAGAGCCCCAGAGCCTGTGCCTGCGGGACGCAGATGTCGACGAATCGTCGGCGCAGCTCGTCGTTGGAGTGCCGTTTGATCTTCCAGGCCATCGACTGAGCCGAGTGGCCCGAGGAGTCGTCGGGGGGACCGAACATCATCAGGGAGGGCCACCACCAGCGGTTCACCGCGTCCTGCGCCATTTCGTGCTGTGCGGGGGTTCCCCGGCTGAGGGCGAGCAGCAGCTCGTATCCCTGGCGCTGGTGAAAGGACTCCTCCTTGCAGATCCGGACCATCGCGCGTGCGTAAGGGCCGTAGGAGCAGCGGCAGAGCGGCACCTGGTTGGTGATCGCGGCGCCGTCCACCAGCCAGCCGATGGCGCCGACGTCCGCCCAGGTCAGCGTGGGGTAGTTGAAGATCGAGGAATAGCGCTGCCGGCCGGCGTGCAGTTTGTCGAGCAGCTCCTCGCGGCTGGTCCCCAGCGTCTCCGCCGCGCTGTACAGATAGAGGCCGTGCCCGGCCTCGTCCTGCACCTTCGCCATCAGGATGGCCTTGCGACGCAGCGAGGGCGCCCGCGAGATCCAGTTGGCTTCGGGCTGCATGCCGATGATCTCGGAATGGGCGTGCTGGGCCATCTGACGGATCAGGGAGGCCCGGTACGCCTCGGGCATCCAGTCCCGCGGCTCGATCCGGTCGTCGGCCGCCACCGCGGCGTCGAACGCCGCCAGTCGCTCCGCGTCCGCCGCGCCAGCCGCGCCTTCGGTCCCCTGCGTCTTCTGGTCCGCAGTCACTGCCGCCATCCCGGGCTCCCTACCGACCGATCGTTCGGTTCCTTGGCTTCAATGGTGAGTCGGCGGCCCGTAGGGTGTCAACCCTGTGGATAACTGAGTGGTGATCGACGGTGATCGGGGCGGGATGGATGCGGACCACGGTGGGCGCACCGGAGACGAGAAGAAGCTCGCCTGGCCCGGCGTGACGAACCGCCCGTACGCGCAGGGCGCGGAGGCCACACCTGCGGGAATACCGGAGTCCGGGGCGGACCGCCCTCCGGGCCGGGGCGCCGCGGCGCCGTTGGGCACCGCCGCCGTACCCACGCCGGCCGGACGCCGTCCGGGCGGCGGTATTGCCGCGCTCTCGCTTCCGTACCAGGTCGTCGCCGCGCTCGCGCTGTCCGTCATAGGGCTGCTGGCCTGCGCACACATAGCCATGATCTTTCTGCATGTCGCGCCGTCCAACACGCTGACGAAGCAGCATGGCGAGGTGGTCGACGACTGGGTCTTTCCCGAGTTCGAGCAGAACTGGAAGCTGTTCGCTCCCAATCCGCTCCAGCAGAACATCTCCGTGCACGTACGGGCCGAGGTCGCCGACAACGGTGCCGACGGCAGCAGCGTCACCCGCTGGTTGAATCTCTCGCGTGATGACGGCGAGGCGATACGAGGCAACCTCCTCCCCAGCCACGTCGACCAGAACGAGCTGCGCCGCGCCTGGGACTTCTACACCGGGTCCCACGACAGCGAGAACCGCCCCAGCGGCCTGCGCGGCGAGCTGTCCGAGCGCTACATCCGCCGCATCGTGATGCTGCGTCTCGCCGAGCACGGCTACGGCGGCAAGGTCGAACGCATCCAGGTACGGTCCGCCACACGTTCCGTCGGAGCCCCGGCGTGGAGCGACGAGAAGATCAGCACCCGGGTCGAGTACAGGGAGCTGCCGTGGTGGACCGTCACCCCGCCCGACCTCCCCGGGACGGACCCGGCGGATCAGCCCTCACAGGCCCGGAAGGCGGCGGAGAAGTGAGTGCTCCCGCCCCGGTCCGTGCGAGCGCCGGCCATTCGCTCGCCCGCGCAGTCCAGCGCATCACGGCTTCGCCTCTCGGTGCCCATCAGAGCGCCGTCGTCCGGATCGGTGTCTCCGCCACCTGTCTGCTGTTCCTGCTGCGCGAGCTGCCCCACCGCCATGAGCTGTACGGCCCCGACGGTCCGTGGAGCTGGAACATGGCGAGTCGGCTCATCACCAACAACGACGCCTTCACCGCCTTGATGTGGTCGGACAGCACGATCTGGTTCGAGACCGTGTACGCGCTCACGCTGGTGTCCGCCGCGCTGCTGATGGCCGGCTGGCGGACCCGGGGCACGTCCGTCCTGTTCATGGCCGGGGTGCTCTCGCTGCAGAACCGCAGCATCTTCATGGGCGACGGCGGTGACAACGTCATCCACCTGATGGCGGTCTACCTCGTGCTGACCCGCTGCGCGCGGGTCTGGTCCCTGGACGCGCGCCGAGCATCGCGGGACGCCGCTTCTCTCGTCGAGAGCGGCCGGCCGGCCCGTGACGTCGCGGGCGTCGTCCTTTGGGTGGTACTCGGCTGCGTTCTCCTGCCCGCCACCCTCATGGGCGGATTCGGCGGCACGTGGTGGCTGCCGTCCCTCCTGTGGGTGCTGTGGCTGGGGAACGGTGCCTGGTGGGTCCTCGGCCGGCACGCGCCGGACCATGAGCTGCGCGCCCTCTTCGACGTCCTGGCCAACCTCGCCCACAACGCCGCTCTTCTCGTGATCATGGCCGAGGTGTGTCTGATCTACGCGACCGCCGGCTGGTACAAGATCCAGGGCTCCCGCTGGCAGGACGGCACCGCGATCTACTACCCGCTCAAGCTGGACTACTTCACCCCGTGGCCCGGGCTCTCCGGCCTGGTCGCGTCCAGCGCCCTGGCGGTCATGTTGCTGACGTACGCCACGGTCGTCGTGCAGGTCGCCTTCCCCTTCACGCTGTTCAACCGGCGGGTCAAGAACGTCCTGCTGGTCCTCATGATCGGCGAGCACGCCGGGATCGCCGTCCTTCTGGGGCTGCCCTTCTTCTCCATGGCGATGATCGCCGCGGACGCCGTCTTCCTGCCGACGGTCTTCCTGGTGTGGCTGGGGCACAGGGTGTCGCTCGGCCGGCAGCGCCTGTTCTCCCGGACGGCAGGCAGGTTCCGGCTCCCCGGGCAGCGGCGGGTGGAGCCGGTCGACGAGGAGCCCGGGCGCAGCGGCGACGGCAGTGGCCATACGCTCGTCGGGTGACCAGCGAGACCGGTAGTACAGAAGAGCCCGGGGCGGCAGCGTCGCCCGACCCGTCCGCGGAACCGATCCAGTACGACGACGGGTACGGCGCCGTGATCGGCGTCGGGCCGCACCCGCTGCCCTGGCCCGAGGGGGAGCGCTACGACCCCGAACTCCTCGCCCACGGTGACCGGCGCAACGTGGGTGACGCCTACCGCTACTGGACGCGGGAAGCGATCGTCGCCGATCTCGATACCCGGCGGCACGACTTCCATGTGGCGGTGGAGAACTGGGGCCATGACTTCAACATCGGCTCGGTGGTGCGCACCGCCAACGCCTTCCTCGCGAAGGAGATCCACATCGTGGGGCGGCGCCGCTGGAACCGGCGGGGGGCGATGGTCACCGACCGCTACCAGCATGTGCGGCACCACCCGGACACGGAGGACCTGACCGCCTGGGCGGAGGCCGAGGGGCTGCCGATCATCGGGATCGACAACCTTCCCGGTGCTGTGCCGCTGGAGCGGACGGAGCTGCCGCGCCGGTGTGTGCTGCTGTTCGGGCAAGAGGGACCCGGGCTGACGGAGGAAGCGCGCAAGCACGCCTCAATGGTGTGCTCGATCGCCCAGTTCGGCTCGACGCGGTCGATCAATGCCGGTGCGGCGGCCGCCATCGCCATGCACGCCTGGGTGCAGCGGTACGCGGATATTCCGGACCCGCAGGGCGGGTGACCGGTGGAGCGGATCCCCGCTCCACCGGATGTCCCACGGGCCGTCGGCAGGTCGTCGCTCAGGCCTGGCGGCGGACCTCGACCACCCGGAAGCGGTTGGACACGAACGCTCCGTCGCAGAGCGCCGCGTTGGCGGCCGGATTGCCTCCCGAACCGTGGAAGTCGGAGAAGGCCGCTGTCTGGTTGACGTACACGCCGCCGGTGAGATTCAGCGAGAGCTGCGCCGATTCGTCGAAGCAGACATCCTCCACCGCGCGTTCCACCTCGGGGGATGTGGTGTACGCGCCGACAGTCATCGCGCCCTTCTCACGGACCGTGCGGCGCAGCAGGTCCAGCGCGTCACCGGTCGAGCCGACGGCGACCGCGAACGAGACCGGGCCGAAGCACTCCGAAAGATAGGCCGCCCCGTCGTCGGGCTTGGTGCCGTCGAGCTTCACGAGAACCGGCGTGCGGACCACGGCGTCGGGGAAGTCGGGGTTGGTCACCGGGCGCGAGGCGAGGGCTACGTCGCCCAGGTCAGCGGCCCCTTCCAGCCGGGCCTTCACGTCCGGGTTGACCAGAGCGCCGAGCAGTCCGTTGGCCCGGGCGTCGTCGCCGAGGAGCCCGTTCACCGCCTCGGCGATGTCCGCCACCACGTCCTCGTAGGACTTGGCGCCCGCGTCGGTCGTGATGCCGTCGCGCGGGATGAGCAGATTCTGCGGGGTGGTGCACATCTGGCCGCTGTAGAGGGAGAGAGAGAAGGCCAGGTTGGAGAGCATGCCCCTGTAGTTGTCGGTGGAGTCGAGGACGATCGTGTTGACGCCCGCCTTCTCCGTGTAGACCTGGGCCTGCCGGGCGTTGGTCTCCAGCCAGTCGCCGAATGCGGTGGAACCGGTGTAGTCGATGATCTTCACCTCGGGCCGTACCGCGAGGGTCTTGGCGATGCCCTCGCCGGGCCGCTCCGCCGTCAGGGCGACGAGATTCGGGTCGAAGCCGGACTGGGCCAACACCTCGCGCGCCAGCTGAACCGTGAGTGCCAGCGGCAGGACCGCCCGCGGGTGCGGCTTGACCAGAACGGGGTTGCCGGTCGCCAGCGAGGCGAAGAGGCCCGGATAGCCGTTCCACGTGGGGAAGGTGTTGCAGCCGATCAGCAGTGAGATGCCGCGCCCGGCCGCCGTGTACGACTTGTGCAGCTGCAGTGGGTCGCGCTTCCCCTGGGGCTTCGACCAGTCGGCGCTACGTGGTGTGCGCGTCTGTTCCTCGTACGCGTACGCCACGGCCTCCAGGCCGCGGTCCTGGGCGTGCGGGCCGCCGGCCTGGAAGGCCATGACGAACGCCTGTCCGCTGGTGTGCATCACGGCGTGGGCCAGCTCGTGCGTGCGCGCGTTGATCCGGGCGAGGATCTCGAGGCAGACCAGGGCCCTCGTCTCCGGCCCCGCCGCACGCCAGGAGCCCATGGCGGCGCTCATGGCGGGGAGCAGGATGTCAGGATCGGCGTGCGGATACTCGACGCCGAGCTCCGGCCCGTACGGGGAGACCTCTCCGCCGGTCCAGCCGTCGGTGCCGGGCTGGCCGAGATCCAGCCGGGTATTGAGCACGGCGTCGAAGGCGGCCTTGCCCTCGGCCGCGCCGAGGCTGCCGGGGAGGCCTTCCTCGCCGTATGCCTTCGGGTGCTCGGGATGCGGGGACCAGTAGGCGCGCGTGCGGATCGCGTCGAGAGCCCGGTCGAGCGTCGGGCGGTGGATCTCGGACAGCTTCTCGGGGGAAAGCTCGGCGGCCATGACGGACCAACTCCTCGTCGAGCCGGGCAGGGATGTGCTGACGGAGTTAGAGTAACCGAACGATCGGTCGGGACAAGGGGCCCCAAGGAACCTGTGGACAACTCATGGGGGAGGATCGCGGTCATGACCACGGCCAAGCGGGACACGTACACCCCGGAGACACTCCTGACCGTTGCCGTCCGTGTCTTCAACGAGCGCGGCTACGACGGCACGTCCATGGAGCACCTCTCCAAGGCGGCGGGCATCTCCAAGTCGTCCATCTACCACCATGTGGCGGGCAAGGAAGAACTCCTGAGGCGCGCGGTGAGCCGGGCGCTCGACGGGCTCTTCGGCATCCTCGACGAGACGGGTGCGATACAGGGGCGGGCGATCGCCCGGGTCGAGTACGTCACGCGCCGCACGGTCGAGGTGCTCATGGCGGAGTTGCCTTACGTCACGCTGCTGCTGCGCGTGCGCGGCAACACGAAGACGGAGCGCTGGGCGCTGGAGCGTCGGCGCGAGTTCGACCAACGGGTGTCCGAGCTGCTCAAGGCAGCGGTGGCGGACGGAGACCTGCGTGCGGACGTGGACATACGCATGGCGACCCGTCTGCTCTTCGGCATGGTGAACTCGCTGGTCGAGTGGTATCGCCCCCAGCCTGGGGGCTCTCCGGAGGCGGAGCAGCTCGCCGACACGGTCGTCCAGCTCGCTTTCGAAGGCATGCGGGCCGGCTGATCCCGACGCCCCGTCGAAGGGGCGGGCCGGCTGATCCTAGGCAAGCTCCGCCGGGCGGTCCGGGCGTGGGCCGAGGTCGGTCTCCTCGAACACCAGCAGGGTGCGGGTGGACAGCACCTCGGGTATGGCCTGGATCCTGGTCAGGACCAGCTCGCGCAGCGCCTGGTTGTCCGGTGTGTGCACCAGGAGCAGGACGTCGAAGTCGCCGCTGACCAGTGCGATGTGGGTGGCGCCCGGAAGTGCCTGGAGCTGTTCGCGCACGGTGCGCCAGGAATTCTGGACGATCTTGAGCGTGATGTAGGCGGAGGCGGCCTGCCCCGCCCGCTCGTGATTCACGCGTGCGCTGAAACCGCGGATCACGCCGTCCTCGACGAGTCTGTTGATCCGGGCGTACGCGTTGGCCCGGGAGACATGGACGCGTTCGGCGACGGCCCGTACGGAGGCGCGGCCGTCCGTCTGGAGGATGCGCAGGATGGCACGGTCGGTGGAGTCCAGCGGCCGTGCGGGCGGGGTGCGGCCCGGGTCCCCGCCTCCGTCGGCCATTTGTTCAGCTGCCATCTGCCCGCGCCTCCCTGTTGTGGACGACCTGCCCCTATCCCAGGCTGTGGAGAACCGTTTGTCCACAGGCTGAAGGTGCCTGTAGCCAAATTGCCCCCGCGACCGAACAATCGGTAGGTGAGGCACGCCACACCGTGCCCTGCTCACGCCCCGACATTCCTGCGGATTTCGACACCCCTCGATATATCTCGATGCCAGGAGGTGCTTGTCATGACGGTTCAGGAGCTGCCCGGCGCAGCCGCCTACCGGCCCACGCCGCCCCCGGCCTGGAAGCCGCTCACCGATCCCGCGCCGCTGCTCCCGGACCCCGAGCCGTACCGCGTGCTCGGTACGGATGCCGCGGCCGGCGCGGACCCCGAGCTGCTGCTGAGGCTCTACGCCGAGCTGGTCCGCGGTCGGCGGTACAACGCGCAGGCCACCGCACTGACCAAGCAGGGCAGGCTCGCGGTGTACCCGTCGAGCACCGGTCAGGAGGCCTGTGAGATCGCGGCGGCGCTCGTGCTGGAGGACCGGGACTGGCTCTTTCCCAGCTATCGCGACACCCTGGCCGCGGTGGCGCGTGGCCTGGACCCGGTCGAGGCGCTGACGTTGCTGCGGGGAGACCGGCACACCGGGTACGACCCGCGTGAGCACCGCATCGCCCCGCTGTGCACCCCGCTGGCCACCCAGTTGCCGCATGCCGTGGGCCTGGCGCACGCGGCGCGTCTCAAGGGCGACGACGTGGTGGCCCTCGCGATGGTCGGCGACGGCGGGACGAGTGAGGGCGATTTCCACGAGGCGCTGAATTTCGCCGCCGTCTGGCGGGCCCCGGTCGTGTTCCTGGTACAGAACAACGGATTCGCGATCTCCGTGCCACTGGCCAAGCAGACCGCGGCGCCGTCCCTCGCCCACAAGGCCGTGGGGTACGGGATGCCGGGCCGTCTGGTCGACGGCAACGACGCGGCCGCGATGCACCAGGTGCTGAGCGAGGCGGTGGCACGAGCCAGGCGGGGGGACGGGCCGACGCTGGTCGAGGCGGTCACGTACCGCATGGACGCCCACACGAATGCCGACGACGCCACCCGCTACCGCGTCGACAGCGAGGTGGAGACGTGGCGCGCTCATGATCCCATCAGGCTGCTCGAACGGGAACTGACCGAGCGCGGGCTGCTGGACGAGGACGGCATCGGGACGGTGCGGGAGGCGGCGGAGCGCATGGCGGAGGGGCTGCGGGAGCAGATGAACGCCGATCCGGTGCTCGATCCGATGGATCTGTTCGCCCATGTCTACGAGGAACAGACCGGCCAGCTGCGGGAGCAGGCGGCGCGGCTGCGGGTCGAGCTGGACGCCGAGCACGGTCAGCACGACGAGAGCGGCGCGGAGGAGGGGCGATGAGCACCGCTGCCGTCACGGCCGGTGAACGGACCGGCAGGGCCAAACCGGCCACGATGGCGCAGGCCCTCGGGCGGGCGCTGCGCGACTCGATGGCGGAGGATCCGACGGTGCACGTCCTCGGGGAGGACGTCGGCACACTCGGTGGTGTCTTCCGCGTCACCGACGGCCTGGCGAAGGAATTCGGCGACGACCGCTGCACGGACACACCACTGGCGGAGGCGGGAATCCTCGGCGCGGCCGTGGGCATGGCGATGTACGGGCTGCGGCCCGTGGTGGAGATGCAGTTCGACGCCTTCGCCTACCCGGCGTTCGAGCAGCTGGTCAGCCACGTCGCCAAGATGCGGAACCGGACAGGGGGCGCCATGCCCCTGCCGATCACGGTGCGGGTGCCGTACGGCGGCGGGATCGGCGGGGTCGAGCACCACAGCGACTCCTCGGAGGCCTACTACATGGCGACACCCGGCCTGCATGTCGTCATGCCGGCCACCGTCGACGACGCGTACGGACTGCTGAGGGAGTCGATCGCCTCCGACGACCCGGTGGTCTTCCTGGAGCCGAAACGGCTCTACTGGTCCAAGGCCGACTGGTCACCGGAAGCGCCGGCCGCGGTCGAGCCGATCGGGCGGGCAGTGGTCCGGCGCTCCGGGCGCAGCGCGACCCTGATCACCTACGGACCGTCCCTCCCGGTGTGCCTGGAGGCAGCCGAGGCGGCCACGGCCGAGGGATGGGATCTCGAAGTGGTCGACCTGCGCTCGCTGGTGCCCTTCGACGACGAGACCGTCGCCGCGTCGGTCCGCCGGACCGGTCGTGCGGTGGTCGTCCACGAGTCGTCCGGTTTCGGTGGTCCGGGCGGTGAGATCGCGGCGCGGGTCACCGAGCGGTGCTTCCATCATCTGGAGGCGCCGGTCCTGCGCGTCGCCGGGTTCGACATTCCCTATCCGCCGCCGATGCAGGAGCGGCACCATCTGCCGGGTGTGGACCGGGTGCTCGACGCGGTCGCCCGACTTCAGTGGGAGGCCGAGAGCTGATGGCGCAGGTGCTCGAATTCAAGCTGCCGGACCTCGGCGAGGGACTGACCGAGGCCGAGATCGTGCGTTGGCTGGTGGAGGTCGGCGACGTCGTCGCCATCGATCAACCGGTCGTCGAGGTCGAGACGGCCAAGGCCATGGTGGAGGTGCCCTGCCCTTACGGGGGTGTGGTGACGGCGCGATTCGGCGCGGAGGGCGCGGAGCTCCCGGTCGGCGCACCGCTGCTGACGGTGGCAGTCGGATCGGCGGAGCCGCTCGCGGGGCAGGGGGCTTCCGGTGAGCCCGGCGGCGGTTCCGAGAGCGGGGCGTCCGGCAACGTGCTGGTCGGTTACGGCACAGGTGCACCGGCCGCTCGGAGACGCCGGGTCAGGCCCGCTCCGGTCTCGGCCTTGCCCGCGGCCCCGGCGACCGCGGCCGGGGTGAACACCTCGGCCCTGGAGAATTCCATGGCCGCGGAGACAACCACCGCTGCGACGGCAGGCCCGTCCCCGGCCCTCGGTGTGGCGGAACTTCGAGGCCCCGTTGCCGTCATCTCCCCCCTGGTCCGGAAGCTGGCGCGGCAGCACGGTCTCGATCTCCGGCAGGTCGTCGGTACGGGACGGGAGGGGCTGATCCTTCGTACCGATGTGGAGTCCGCCATCAGGGCCGCGGACGAGGAGCCCGCTGCCGGGGCAGGACCGGTGGCCGACGCGGAGCCGGGCCAGGCGGCCGAGCGGATCGCGCTGCGCGGGATCCGGGGCGCGGTCGCCGACAAACTGTCGCGCAGCCGGCGGGAGATTCCCGACGCCACATGCTGGGTCGACGCCGATGCCACCGAACTGATGGCGGCACGGGCCGCGATGAACGCCGCCGGCGGTTCTGCCGCAGGACCGAAGGTGTCGGTGCTCGCCCTGCTGGCCCGCATCTGCACGGCAGCGCTGGCGCGGTTCCCCGAACTCAACTCGACGGTGGATGCCGACGCCAGGGAGATCGTGCGGCTGTCCGCGGTCCATCTGGGCTTCGCCGCCCAGACGGAGCGAGGCCTGGTCGTTCCGGTCGTCCGGGACGCGCATACGCGGAACGTGGAGTCGATCGGTGCGGAGATCACTCGGCTGACCGAGGCGGCCCGGGACGGAAAACTGACCCCGGCCCAGCTCACCGGAGGGACGTTCACGCTGAACAACTACGGGGTGTTCGGAGTGGACGGTTCGACTCCCATCATCAACCACCCCGAGGCGGCCATGCTCGGCATCGGCCGGATCGTGCCCAAACCCTGGGTGCACGAGGGGGAGCTGGCGGTCCGACGGGTCGTCCAGCTCTCGCTCACCTTCGACCACCGGGTCTGCGACGGCGGCACGGCGGGTGGCTTCCTGCGGTACGTGGCCGACTGTGTGGAACAGCCGGCGGTGCTGCTGCGCACGTTGTAGCGGAGTGGGACAGTGCATGGCCCCGGCCTGGCTTCTTGTGAGTTCGGTCCCTAGGGGGACCGTCATGGGCGGGCGGCCCGCATACTCGGGGGCATGACCGCCTACGACGCAATCGTTCTCGCCGGGGGGGCTGCGAAGCGCCTCGGGGGAGCCGACAAGCCAGGGCTCCACGTGGGCGGCCGTTCGCTGCTCGACCGGGTGCTGGGCGTATGTGCAGACGCGGGGTCCACCGTGGTGGTGGGCGGACGCAGGCCCACGGTGCGTCCGGTCACCTGGACTCGTGAAGTGCCCGAGGGCGGCGGCCCCTTGGCCGCGCTCGGTGCCGGCGTGCGGCACACGGACGCGGAGAGCGTTCTGGTGCTCTCCGCGGATCTGCCGTTCCTGGGGGAGGCGACCGTCCGCTCATTGCGGGCCGCGGCGGAGGCGGGAGCCCGCGAAGGTGCCCTGTGCACCGACCAGGACGGCCGGGACCAGCCGTTGGTCGCGGTCTACCGGGCCGAGCCGCTGCGCCGTGAGCTCGCCCTTCTCGCCACCGAGCACGGCAGCCTCGCCGGTCTCCCGCTGCGGATGCTTACCGCCGAACTGGACCTGGCCCGGGTCCAGGCCGACCCTTTGGCGTCGTTCGACTGCGACACCTGGGAAGACATTGCTGCCGCCAGGGCGCGGATCAGGGAGCATGGGACTGTGCTGGACGAATGGATCACCGCAGTCAAGAACGAACTGGGCATCGAACTCGACGTCGATACCGGCGTCCTGCTCGATCTCGCCCGTGACGCCGCGCACGGCGTCGCCCGGCCCGCCGCGCCGCTGACCACCTTCCTGGTGGGGTACGCGGCGGCGATGGCGAGCAGCGGCAAGAGCCCGGAGGACGCGGCCGAAGCGGTCGCTGAAGCCTCCCGCAAGGCCACCGCCCTCGCGCTCCGGTGGGAGGAGGAGGCGGGCAGCGGGCCCGGCACGCCATGACCGCGCACGGAGGCGAGGCGCGGGCGGCCCAGGAGGAACGAGCCGCCGAAGAGGAGCGGGCTGTCGAGCAGGCCCTGGCTCTCGTCGGGCGTCAGCCGCAGGCCGCGCATCGCCCACCGGACAGGAGCGGTGCGACGACCCCGGCTTCCTCGCCGACGCCGACGCCGACGCGGACGCCGACGGAGCCAGGCATGCGCACCGGTCCGGCCGCAGGCGCCCGGGCCTCGGGCTCTCCCAGCGCTCACGGAGCCTCGTCGGCCCACCGTTCACCGGCCTCCCCGCACGCCCACCGCGCCAGGGCCACCACTTGGTCCGGGGCGCGTGCCCTGGCCGAGCGCCTCGGCCGTGCCACCCCGCTGCCCGCCCACCGGCTCCCCCTGGACCGGGCTCTCGGACATGTTCTGGCCGAGGCCGTTGTCGCGCTCACCGATCTGCCGTCGTTCGACACCTCGGCCATGGACGGCTGGGTCGTCGCAGGGCCGGGACCCTGGGCCGTACAGGAGGGGGAAGGGCTGCTCGCCGGACGCGGGTCCACAGGGCCGCTCCCCGACGGGCAAGCCCTGCGGATCGCTACGGGCGCACGCCTTCCGGCGGATGCCACGGCCGTCATCCGCAGTGAGCACGCACACTGCGACGAGGCCAAGGGGCTCCTGCACGCCACCCGCGAAGTCGTCCCGGGCCAGGACATCCGGCCCCGGGGCCAGGAGTGCCGGTCCGGCGACGAGCTCCTGCCCGTGGGAACCGTGGTGACCCCGCCCGTTCTCGGGCTGGCGGCTGCTGCGGGATACGACGCGCTCGTCGCCGTACCCCGGCCCCGCGTGGACGTCTTCGTGCTCGGTGACGAGCTCCTCACGGCGGGGCTTCCACGCGAAGGACTGATCCGGGACGCGCTCGGCCCCATGCTGGTCCCCTGGCTCCGTGCTCTGGGCGCGGAGGTCGCCGAGCCCCGGCGGCTCGGCGACGACGCCGAGGCGCTCCGTCAGGCCCTGATCTCCTCCGATGCCGATCTGATCCTCACCACGGGCGGAACAGCAGCCGGTCCGGTGGACCATGTCCACCCCGTCCTGGCCGAGATCGGGGCCGGCCTGCTGGTTGACGGGGTGGCCGTGCGACCCGGACATCCCATGCTTCTGGCGCAACTCGCCGAGGGCGGCCCCTGCCTGGTGGGCCTGCCCGGCAATCCCCTCGCCGCGGTCTCCGGACTGCTGACGCTGGCCGAGCCCCTGCTCCGGGGAATCGCCGGCCGGACCGCCCAGGACCGGTACCGCGCGCCCGTCCATGAAGAGGTGCACGGACACCCCCATGACACGCGGCTGATCCCTGTGGTCCATCGCGACGACAGGGTCGTGCCCCTTCATTACAACGGCCCCGCCATGCTCAGGGGGATCGCTGCCGCGGACGGGCTGGCCGTGGTGCCGCCCGGCGGGGTACGGTCCGGCACCGAGGTGGAGATCCTCGATCTACCGTGGGCCTCGGCGTCGCCGTGGACGGAAGGGTGTTTCACGTGAAACTTCCCGGCCACGATGCGATGGCCAGGCGCGCAGACGAATACGTCGTCCCGACCCGGGTGCTCCTGCCCCGGCGAGTGGTCGACAGACCGCTGCGTCAGGTGGCCAAGCGGCTGGCGATGGCTCTCACGGTGCTGGCCACCACGGTCTTCATCGTCTGGGCCGACCGGGACGGGTACCACGACAACGCTGACAACAAGGTCGACTTCCTCGACGCCGTCTACTACGCGACGGTGACGCTGTCGACGACCGGCTACGGCGACATCGTGCCGTACAGCGACCCGGCCCGGCTGGTCAACGTGGTGCTGGTGACGCCGTTGCGCGTGCTCTTCCTGATCATCCTGGTCGGCACCACTCTCGAGGTCCTGACGGAACGGACCCGGGAGGACTTCCGGCTGAACCGTTGGAGAAGCAACTTGCGTGAACACACCGTGGTCGTCGGCTTCGGCACGAAGGGCCGCTCAGCGATCCAGACGCTTTGTGCGACCGGGCTGAAGAAGGACCAGATCGTCATCGTCGATCCGGCCGGCAAGGTGATCGAAGCAGCCAACGCCGAGGGATTCGTCGGCGTGCTGGGTGATGCGACGCGCAGCGATGTGCTGTTGCGGGCCGAGGTCCAGAAGGCCCGTCAGATCATCATCGCCACCCAACGCGACGACACCGCCGTACTGGTTGCCCTGACCGCGCGTCAGCTCAACCGGGGTGCGAAGATCGTGGCCGCCGTGCGCGAAGAGGAGAACGCGCCGCTGCTCCGGCAGTCCGGCGCCGATGCTGTGATCACCAGTGCGAGCGCGGCGGGCCGTCTGCTCGGTCTCTCCGTTCTCAGTCCCAGCGCGGGCACGGTGATGGAGGATCTCATCCAGCAGGGCAGCGGGCTCGATCTCGTCGAACGGCCGGTGATAAAGGCCGAGGTGGGCAAGAACGTCCGGGAGACCGACGACCTGGTGGTCAGTGTCCTGCGTGGCCACCGGCTGCTGGGCTACGACGATCCGGCGGCCAGCCCTCTGCAGCTGACGGACCGGGTGATCACGATCGTGCGTGCCTCACCGCTCCACACGTCGCCGACGAACCACTTGCCGCAGCCCAACCAGCGGCCGTAGAAACAGAGCCTGGATGCGGCGCAGGCAGGTCTGCCCCCGTCCGGGACTCTGCACGGAGTAGCCTCGCGCACATGTATGCGATCACGATCCCCGAACCCGGCGGCCCCGAAGCGCTCGTGTGGGCCGAGGTCCCCGATCCCGTACCAGACGAGGGTGAAGTCCTCGTCGAGGTCGTGTCCAGCGCGGTCAACCGGGCCGATGTCCTGCAGCGGCAGGGCTTCTACAACCCCCCGCCCGGCGCCTCCCCCTACCCCGGCCTGGAATGCTCGGGCCGCATCGCGGCGTTGGGCCCCGGGGTGACCGGGTGGTCCGTGGGCGACGAGGTGTGCGGACTGCTCGCGGGCGGCGGATACGCGGAGAAGGTGGCCGTGCCCGTCGGCCAGTTGCTGCCGGTGCCCGAGGGCGTGGACCTGGCCGACGCCGCGGCGCTGCCTGAAGTGGCGGCGACGGTCTGGTCCAACGTCTTCATGGTGGCTCACCTGCGCCCCGGCGAGACCCTTCTGGTCCACGGCGGGTCCAGCGGGATCGGCACGATGGCGATCCAGCTCGCCAAGGCCGTCGGCGCGCGCGTCGCGGTGACCGCGGGAGGCCCCGAGAAGCTGGCGCGTTGTCAGGAGCTCGGCGCCGACATCCTCATCGACTACCGCGAGCAGGATTTCGTCGAGGAACTGCGCCAGGCGACGGACGGTGCGGGAGCGGATGTGATCCTCGACATCGTCGGGGCGAAGTATCTCGACCGGAACGTGCGGGCACTGGCTGTGAACGGCCGTCTCGCGATCATCGGCCTCCAGGGCGGGGCCAAGGGCGAGCTGAATCTGAGCGCCCTGCTGAGCAAGCGGGCCGCTGTCACGGCAACGTCTCTGCGCGCGCGGCCGCTCGCGGAGAAGGCCGCGATCATCGCGGCGGTACGTGAGCATGTGTGGCCGCTGCTCGCCGACGGCGTCGTCCGGCCGATCGTGGACCGCACGATGCCTATGACGGAGGCGGCGGAGGCCCACCGGCTGATGGAGTCCAGCAGCCACATCGGCAAGATCCTCCTGGCCGCGCCGAAGGCCTGACGCATGCGGGCCCGACGGCAGCAGAAGGCCTGACGCGTGCGGGGCTGACGGCAGAGTCCTGATACGTGAGGGCCTGAGCGTGCAGGCCTGACGCATGCGGGCCTGACGCGTGCGGGCGCGTCGCGTGGGGGCCGCGTTCGCGCGTCACGGCGAACGGACGCAAGCGGGCAGACGTCGGGGCCCGGCACACATCGCGTGTGC
>NZ_JBHWZS010000067.1:0-33514 GCF_042728155.1 Streptomyces sp. NPDC060209 | reverse complement strand
CCCGCACGCGGCCCCGGTACGGGGACTGCCTCCGGCCGCAGGACCGGGGCGGGCCGGGCGACGGACCGAGGCCCTGAGACGTGCGCGGCGCGGTCGAGGCCATGCGCGGCGCGCCCGGAGACACCCGTGGAGGGACCGGCGGGACGCGCGGAGGGGCCGGCGGCTTGCGTGGAGGGACCGGCGGCTTGCGCGGCGGCGTGCCCCCGCTCCGGAAGCGCGGTGACGGCTGTCGCGGGCGCACCGCCCAGAAGGGTCAGGACGGCGAGGAGCAGCGCGGCAAGAACGTGCCGCGCCTGGTGCGGCGGTGTGCCGTGCGGCCCCGTCGGGGGCGCGTTCCCCCGGGGTGCCCCCGGGAGGGGGCTCACCTCAGCCGGACCGGGCGGACGGACACCGCGCCATCGGCGGCGGGGCCCAGGGCGGAGTCCAGGATCAGCGCGGCGCCCCGTACGACGGCGGTCTCGGGGTCGGGGGTGATGCTCACCGGTACACCGAGGCAAGTCGCGATCCGGTCCGTGACGTCGCGGCGGAGCGCTCCGCCGCCGGTGAGCACGGGCCCACGGCGCAGTGCTCCACGTACCGCTCCGTGCCGGTCCTCACGCCACATGGACGTGATCATATCGAGGACGTTCCGGACGAGTTCGGCGGCCGGTGACCGCGGTCCGAGATCGCTGAGTCCCGCATCGGCCTGGCGGGCGTCGACGACCGTCCCGTCGACGAGGAGGGCGACTTCGGTCAGCTCGGCACCGATGTCGACGACGAGCACCGGACCGCTGCCCAGCCTTCCGGCGCACGCGGCCGCGGCACTGGCGCTGTTGAGGACCACGACACGGGACGCCCCCAGGGCGGCGAGGAGTTCGCTCGCCAGCGTGCGGTGTTCCTGTCCGGCCAGGACCGGGTGACTGAGCACGATGGCGCTGCCCTCCCGGTCGGCGCCCAGCGCGGTGTCGGCGAGGCGCCTCAGCAGCCCGGCGCAGGACTCCGCGTCGACGATGCGTCCCCGCCGGACGGGCCGGCCGGTGCCGTCCTCCCAGCCGACCGGTCCGCCGCTGACGAGCCCCTGCCCCGGGACCCAGGCGCGGGTCCCGGAGCTGCCCAGGTCGACGGCCAGTCCCCTCACGGGACCGGGGCGGCGCGCCGCACGGGCATGTGTGTCCTGCGACCGGAGAACCGGCCGGCCGCGCCGCCGTCCGTCACGCGAAGAACGCATCGGCCCTCACCCTCAGGTCTGCCGCCACAGCCGTCGCCAGTCACCGACGCATAGCGAGGCTAGATCGATCTTTCACTATGCAATACAAAGAACATAAACGCCACTTCCTCGATAATTCCAAGGTGCGCACTCGCGTGCACCTTTCACGCCTCCAGGGCCAGATAGGTCTCGACCAGCTCCGCGAATTCCTCGGGTGCGGCGATCCGGACTCCCAGATCCTCCGCCTTGTCCCGCTTGGATCCGGCCTTCTCCCCGGCGACGAGCAGACTCGTGCGCTTGGAGACGCTGGAGGAGGATTTCCCTCCGGCCCTCTCGATCAGCTCGTTCATCTGGTTGCGCGAGAGCTTCTCCAGAGCCCCGGTCATGGCTCCGGTCACCACGACCGTCATGCCTGCGAGCGGCAGGCCGGCCCCCGCCCGGTCCTCGGCACCGTCCTCCTGCGCGGCGCCGGGCTCCGGCGGCGGAGTCGCACCGGGCTCCGTCATGTTGACTCCGGCGGCCACCAGCTTGCCGATCAGCGGCGCCAGCTCCTCCAGCTCCCTGACCACCGCCGCCGCCTTCTCCTTGCCTATGCCGTCGACCTGCTGCAACGCCTCGGCGTCGGCGGCGACGATCCGGTCCATCGAGGCGAAGTGGCGCGCGATCCTACGGGACATGGAGCGACCCGTGCCGCGCACCCCGAGGGCACAGAAGACGCGGGACAGCGGACGGGCAGCGGCCGCCTCGACGGCCGCCAGCAGATTGTCCGTGGAGGTCTCCCCCATCCGTTCCAGGGAGAGCAGCCGGTCGCGCTCCAGCGTGAAGAGATCGGCGAAGTCCTGGACGAGGCCCGCGTCGACGAGCTGGACGACCCGGGTGGCACCGAGCCCCTCGATGTCGAGCTGATCACGCCCGGCCGCATAGGAGATGGAGGCGACCAGGCGGCAGTCGCGGCCCCGGATGCAGCGCCAGCGCTGCTCGCTCGTGTCGATGTCCGAGCCGCACTGGGGGCAGACCTCGGGGAATTCGACCGGCTGCTCCTCGCCCGTCCTCAGATGCGCCACCGGCGCCTCGATACGAGGGATGATGTCGCCGGCCTTGTAGACCATGACATGGTCACCCAGGCGCAGATCCCGGCGGGTGATGTCGGCCGGATTGTGCAGCGTGGCGTAGCTGACGGTGGAGCCGTCGATCTCGACGGGCTCCAGGACGGCGCGCGGCGCGATGATGCCGGTCCTGCCGACGTTCCACTCGACACCCAGCAGCCGGGTGACCTTCTCCACGGCCGGGAGCTTGTACGCGATGGCCCAGCGCGGCGCCCTCGTCCCGGAACCCGCGTCACGCTGGTCGGCCGCCAGGTCCGCCTTGATCACGATGCCGTCGATCCCGAACGGCAGCGAGGCGCGCAGCGCGGCGATGTCCTCGACCCCGGCCTGCACCTCCTCGACCGTGGTGACGGTGCGTGGGGCGACCGCGGTGTCCGCCGCGGTGTGTATGCCGAGCCCGGCGACGTACTCGAGGACCTCGCTGTGCGGGAGTTCGGCCAGGGTGGCCGTCAGCTCACCGGACTCGGGCAGCGCGAGCGCGCCGTACGCGAAGAAGGTCATCTCCACGCGGTACGGGCGGTCCTTGGCCCGCAGGGTGCCCGCCGCCCCGTTGCGCGGATTGGCGAAGGGCGCGGCGCCGTGCTCGGTGCGCACGGTGTTCGCCTGCTCGAACTGCTCGTTGGTCATGAGGATCTCGCCGCGCATCTCGAGGGTGACGGGAGCGCCGAGCCGCTCGGGCAGGCCGAGCACCGTGCCGATCGCGTGCGAGACGTCCTCGCCGGCCGTACCGTCGCCCCGGGTGATCAGCCGCTCCAGCCGGCCCTGCCGATAGCGCGCCGCGACGGCCAGACCGTCGAGCTTGGGCTCCACGCTCCAGGCGGCGACGGGCCTGCCGATGCGCCGCTCCACGGACGTGGTCCAGGTGACGAACTGCTCGGCGGAGAACACGTTGTCCAGCGAGAGCATCGGGACGGTGTGCGGCACGTCCCCCGAGGCCGCGCCGCCCGCGACCTTCCCGGTCGGCGAGGCGTCCAGCACCTCCTGAGGGTGCTCCTCCTCGTAGGCCGCGATCCCGCGCACGAGCCGGTCGTACGCATCGTCGTCGAGCGTGCTCTCACCTGCGGTGTAATACGCGGCGGCGGCGCGCCCGGCCTCTTCCACCGCGGCTGCGTAGGCGGCTGTATCGGCGAGCACACCAGCTGAGTTCGTCGTCATGACCACCATCCTGCCGTCCACCACTGACAACGCCCCGTGGCCGCTGTCCGCACCAGCACGCGAGAGAGCGCTCTCCTGGGATCGCGTCACTCAACTTCGTTCAAATAGCAGGTAATTGGGGGCCTCGCGCAGAGTCTTGACATGCTTACGTCACACTTCTACGTTCCTTGAGAGAGCGCTCTCTACCCTGGCCGGACCACCGGTCAGAGGAACCCCACTTCCTCAGAACAGGAGTGCCGTGCTCTTCCTCAGCAGACGTACGACCGAACACCGGGGACGCAGAGCCCTGCCGCCGTGGCGCTACCGCATCGCGGGACTCGCCGCCGCCGCACTCGCCCTGTCCTTCATCCAGGCCAACGCCGGCAACGCGGCCGGGGACGGGGCCTCCCAGCCCGCGCCGAAAGCCGCCGCCGACGTGGTCCGGGTCGCCGAATTCCTCGCGGAATGCCCTTACACCCACCGCGCCCCCGACGACCCGATAGTGCTGCCCAACCTGCCGGGCGCCTCGCACATGCACAGCTTCTTCGGGAACGACTCCACCAACGCCCATTCCGATCTGGCCTCGCTGGAGAGGGCCGGCACCAGCTGCGCGCCCGCGACCGATCTGTCCTCGTACTGGGTCCCCACGCTGTACGACGGCGACAAGGAGGTGGAGCCGACCGGCACCACCTTCTACTACCTCGGCGAGGGGGTCCGGGACGACATCATCCGGACGATCAAGCCGTTCCCCCGCGGGCTCCGGATCGTCGCGGGCAACGCGAAGGCGACCGGCCCCGACGACAACACCATCTCGCGCTGGTCCTGCCTGCACCACGGCGAGGTCAACCCGTCCCACGACTTCGTCAACTGCCCGGCGGGCTCGATGATGGAGAGCTATCTGGACTTCCCGCAGTGCTGGAACGGCAGAGATCTCGACTCGGCCGACCACAAGAGCCACATGGCCTACCCGGTGGGCGGCGCCTGCCCGTCGACCCATCCGGTTCCGGTTCCCAAGCTGCGCCAGGTACTGCGCTATCCCGTGAACGGCGACCCGGCCCGATTCCGACTGGCTTCAGGACGCGGCTTCACGATGCACGGCGACTTCTTCAACGTCTGGCCGGAGGCGGAGATGGCGCAACGGGTGCGCGACTGCATCAACGCGATCATCAAGTGCGGGGCCGACGGTACTCCCTGATCAATCGTCAGCTCTCTGTTCAGCGGTGTCTGCCCAAGTCCTCGCGGCTGGGGCAGGCACCCCCAGGCAAGGACCACCCATGCAGGCTCGTCGCACCGCAGCGCTGTTCCTCCTGCTCACCGTCCTGACCGCGTGCGCCCCGGGAGGAGGGGAACGGACAGCGGACTCCGGATCCGTGCCCTCGCGTACGGCGGCCGCCCCCGTCCCCTCCGTGGACCCGATCGATTCCGCCTGGGTCCAGTTGATGATCCCGATGGACGAACAGGCCGTGATCCTCCTGGATCTGGCGGCGGAGAAGGCCACCGGTCGCCGGCTGCGGGCCTGGGCGGCCCGCCTGCGTACCGCCCAGGCCACCGAACTGGCGGAGCTGCGGGGGCTGCGGGACCGCATGGGGCTGCCGGACACCGACCTCCACAAGGGGCACGACATGCCCGGCATGGTGACCGCCGAGGATCTCGAAGGCGCCCGCACGGCCGGAGGAGCCGCATTCGACCGCTTGCTGGTGACGCAGATCCACGACCATCTGCGCCAGTCGGAGCGGGTCTCGCGCTCGGAGACGGCGTCGGGGAGAGGAGCGGAGGCCACCGCACGGGCGCAGGAACTCGTCACCGCACGCGGGAAGCAGCTGGCCGCCCTGACTGCGCTGTGCACGGGCAAGGGCGCTGACGTGCCGGAACCCTTCACGTGCCCGTCGGATCACCCGGTATAAAAGACGGCATGACTGCCGACGTTTCGCCGCCCGTGCGCCCCGCCACCCTGGAGGACGTGGCCGCGGTGGCGGGCGTCTCCCGGGCGACCGTGTCCCGTGTGATCAACGGTGCGACCACGGTGGATCCGGCACTGCGGCGGGTCGTGGAGGAGGCCGTGGCCACCACGGGCTACGTCCCCAACCGCGCGGCGCGTTCACTGGTGACCCGCCGGACCGATTCGATCGCCCTGGTGGTGTCGGAACGCGAACGGCGGCCCGTCTCCGAGCCGTTCATCGGCCGGATGTTCTCCGACCCCCACTTCGGGCGCGTGGTCGGCGGGCTGATGGACGTGCTGCGCCCCGCCGGGATCCAGATGGTGCTGATGCTGGCCGACGACGAGGCCTCCCGCAATCAGCTGTTGTCGTATCTGCGCCAGGGGCATGTCGACGGAGTGGTGCTGATCTCCTCGCACGCCGACGACCCGCTGCCCGGCCTGCTCCACGACACCCGGCTGCCCGCCGTGCTGGCCGGCCGGCCCCGCCGGCCCTCGCCGCTCACCTATGTCGAGGCGGACCAGCGGGCCGGGGCCCAGATGGCGGCGGACCACCTGGCGGCCCTGGGGCGGCGGCGCGTCGGAACGGTCGCGGGTCCGCAGGACATGCCTGCGGGGCAGGTGCGGCTGACCGGTTTCCTGGACGCACTGGAGCAGCACGGCATCGGGGACGTCGTGACCGCCGAAGGCGACTTCACCCACACGGGCGGGGCGTCGGCGATGCGGCAGCTGCTGCGTGAACGGCCGGACCTGGACGCGGTGTTCATCGCCTCGGACCTGATGGCGCTGGGTGCACTGCCCGTGCTGCTGCGGGCGGGCAGGGACGTGCCCGGGGATGTGGCCGTGGTGGGCTTCGACGACAGCAACGCGGCGGTGGCGTGCGATCCGCCGCTGACGACCGTGCGTCAGCCGGTGGAGGAGATGGCGGCCGAGATGGCCCGGCTCCTCCTGAAGCAGATCGGCAAACCGGGCGACGGCCCCGCACCGTCCGTGGTCTTCCATCCGACGCTGGTGCGGCGCGAATCCGCCTGACACCCAGGGCCTCTCACCCCCGTGCGCCCGGGACGGCGTCGTCGGGGTCCGGGACCGCAGGGAGGGGGCGCACGGCACGGACCGGGTGACCATCGCGGTCCGGCCCGTCGGCGCCGGCAGGGATATCGGCCCGCGCGGGGACGTCCTCGCCGACCGCCCCGTCCGGGAACGGTTCGTCCACCCGGACCGCCCCGGCGAAGCCCTCCTGCCGCAGCGGTACCTGGGGTCCGGAGAGCTCCCTCAGCCAGCGCGCCAGCACCCTGTGCACCGCCTCCGCCCCGACCGGACCGGCCGCGGACACCCCCACCGGACCGTCCGGAGAAGCTCCCCGGGGTGCGTCCGCCGCCACGGCGTCGAGTGGGTCCACCAGCGTCCGCGGCCACAGCAGGAACGGCCGCGACTGCTCGCCGCCCAGCCCGCCGTGCGAACCGATCTGCTCCTCGAAGGCGTGTACACGGCCGGTCTCGGGGTCGTACATCGAATTGACCATCACATCCGCGACGTGCGGGAAGCCGTCGGTCCGCCGCACCGCGTCCGCCGCACCGGACCCGAAGGCGGCTATCGGCCCTTCCCCGTCCGTCAGCTCCGCCACCGGGATCTCCACCCCGCCACGGCCGAGCACCACCGACCCGTGCTTCTGGCTGCGTACGAGCAGGAAACCGATCCCCGGATGGGCGGCTAGCGTGCCGAGCAGCGCGGGGTAGCGGCGGTCGAGCTGCTCTCGCGAGGCCCGCCCCTCGATGTCCGGGAACGACAGCAGCCCGAGATTTCCGGAGGCGAGGACGACCGGGTCGGAGGGCTTGGCGGGGTGCTGCGCCTCCTGCTCCCCGGCGACGGGCCTGTGCAGCGCGATGCGCACGGCGTCGCGGGCCTCCGAGGCGCTGCGGGTGCGCTGCGCCCGGCGGGGTACGGGCAGCCCGCAGCCGGCCCGTACGAGGTCCTTGAGCGTGAGGCCGTACCGCCCCGCGAAGGTCTCCCCCGGGCTCTGGCCGTGGTCGGACAGCAGCACGATCCGGTAGTCGCGCGGGGTGTGGTCCGCGATCTTCAGGATGAGGCCCAGCGAGCGGTCGAGCCGTGTCAGGACCTTCTCAGCGTCCCTGCTGTGCGGCCCGGAGTGGTGGGCCACCTCGTCGTAGGCGACCAGGTCTGCGTAGACCGCGGTGCGTCCCGCGAACATGTCGCCGATCACCGCGGCCACCACCACATCGCGTTCGACGACGGTCGCGAACGCCCTGATGAAGGGGTAGAGACCGCCGCGCTTGACCCGGGGTGACTCCTTCCGTACCCGTGCCCGGACGGACTGGCCGATCTCACGGCCCACCTCGGCGACGAAGGACAGGGCCGTACGGACGGCGTTGGCCGGGTCGGAGAAGTAGGCGAAGTAGCCGGCGCGGGAGCGGCGTCCCTTGCCGAGCCTGGCGGCCATCGACAGGACCAGGGCGAGCTGGTCCGCGCCGCCGCTGAAGAGATTGCCCCGGCTCGCACCGTCGACGGTGAGCAGCCCGCCGTCGTGGGTGCGGGCTATGGCCCTGCGCTGCAGTTCGAGGGCGCTCGCCGGCCTGCTGGAGACCATGACGGTGCCGGTCTCCTTCTCGAACCAGCGGAAGGCCGGCACGTCGAAGTTGCTTCCGTGCAGGATGCCGAGCTGGCTGGCGCCGGTCTGGCTGGACCAGTCGGTGGTCCACGGGGTGAGCCGGTGGCCCGCCTCGTCGGCGAGCAGGCCGGCCACGGTCGGCATGAGGCCGTCGGCCGCCGCCTGTTCCAGTACGTCATGGCCGACGCCGTCGAGCTGGACGAACACGATGCCCGGCGGGCCGCCGCGCCCCCCGTCCGCGCTCTGCGGCGTGCCGCTGCGTCTGCGGCGCCGGTCGGCGAGGCGGGAGAGTCTGCGCCGGTAGGCGTCGTCGTCACGGACCGCGAGGGCGGTGGAGGTCGCGGAGGCGACGGCTGACATGACGGCCGCCACGACGACGGCGGTCTCCGGGTTGGCGTCGCCGCGCCCGTCCGGGATGAGCCGCAGGGCGATCAGCAGCAGCGAGCCGTTGAGGAAGAAGACAAGGGCGCCCAGCACCAGGGCGGGCACGATGAGCAGCGCCCTGACGAGCACGGGCCACACCAGGGCGGAGAGCAGACCGAACGCACCAGCACCCCAGGCCGCGGTGAAGGCGGTCCTCGTGACCGTGTCGCCGTCGTCGGCCTGGAGCTGGAAGTCGGGCAGGATCCCCGCCAGTGCCAGCATCGTGAGCGTGGAGACGGCCCACACCGAGATCACGCGTATGAGGGTTCCCCCCGCCCTACGCCATCGCCCGTCACTCACGCCGTTCCACCTCACGTCCGGGCCCGGTGTTCGTCATGGGCCCGCGTCAAGCCTGTCATAGCCCCTTCATGCTCTTCCGAGGCCCCGGGCCCTCTCCGGGGATCAGCAGCCGTCGTATCCTGCGGTCGGCATGGAGAGCCTGCGGTGGACGCTGGCCTTGCTGCGCGCGGTGTAGACGGGCTCCTCCAGGCCGGCGAGTTCCAGCCGTACGCCGCGGCGCTCGCACTCCGCCGCGAAGTCCGGCACCGAGACGAGTGCCCGTGCGAGCACCCGGTCGTTGGGGGCCACGAACAGCTCGACCTGTCCGCCGTCGGCGCCCGCCCACAGAGCGTGGTGATCGGGGCGAAGCCCGTAGACGCGGAGCTGGCGGGTGACGACGTACCCCTGGTCAGCGGCCCAGCGTGCGCACATGGCGTGCTGGCTGCGGGTGTCGACGAGGAACGGGTCGCCGTCGAGCTCTTCCAGCGGCGTGAGACTGGCGATGGCCGCCACCCGTACGTCTGCGATGACGTCGCCCATGAACGGATCCCCCCGCACTCGGATGCTGTCCACGACCCTACCCTTGCGGTAGCCCTCCGTAGCCGCCCGCTCCCGTGCCGGGTACGGCGTAAAGGAGCACTGCGGCGTGGGAGGGGCGCGGAGCGCCTACCCTCGTACACGTGGAGCGATGACGGGGGCGCGGACGAGGAGGCAGGGCGGTGGAGGTCACCTGGTGGGGTCATGCCACCTGCACGATCGAGGACACCGGGGTTCGGGTGCTGACCGACCCGCTGTTCGCCAGGCGCTTCGCGCATCTGCGCCGCCGCCGGGGTGAGGTCCCGCCGCCCGAGGCCGCGGTCGCCGACGCGGTCCTGATCTCCCACCTGCACTCCGACCATCTGCATCTCCCCTCCCTGGCCCGCCTCGCCGCCGGCAGCCTGCTGATCGTGCCCCGGGGGGCCGTCGGGGCCGTCCCGGGCCTCCGGCTGCTGCGCCGGGCGCGCGGGCTGCGGATCCGCGAGGTCGCCCCGGGGGACGTGGTGCGGGTCGGCGAGGTCCTGGTCCGCGCGGTTCCGGCCCTGCACGACGGACGCCGGCTGCCGGTCGGTCCGCACCGTGTGCCGGCTCTCGGGTACGTCGTCGAGGGCGAGGCCCGCACCTATTTCGCCGGGGACACCGGACTGTTCGACGACATGGCCGATGCGGTGGGGCCGGTGGATGTGGCGCTGCTCCCGGTCGGCGGCTGGGGGCCCAATCTGGGCCACCACCATCTGGACGCGGCCCGTGCGGCGCAGGTGCTGACCATGCTGGAGCCGCGCTCCGCCGTGCCGGTGCACTACGGCACCTACTGGCCGATCGGGATGGACGGGATCCGGCCGCACGAGTTCCATGCGCCGGGCGACGAATTCGTGCGGCAGGCGGCGCGGGTGGCACCGGAAGTGGCGGTGCACCGGCTGGGGCACGGCGAACATGTGAGGCCGGAGGCCCGTAGGTGATAGATGAAGTGCTGCGGCAGCTGCCGACGGAGTCGACGCAGCAGGCCGTCGGCTACCCGTCGTTGTTCCTGCTCGTGGCGGCGGGGTCGCTGGTGCCGGTGGTGCCGACGGGTGCGCTGGTGAGTACGGCGGCCGTTGTGACGCTCCACCAGACGTCACCGTTCGCCCTGCTCGTGGTGTTCGCCGTGGCGTCGGGGGCGGCGTTCCTCGGGGACATCTGCCTGTACTGGCTGGGACAGCGCGGGGTGCGGTCCAAGAACGGTTCGAAGTGGCTGGAGGCCATCACCGGCCGGGCCGCTCCGGAGCGGCTCGCGCAGGCGCAGCAGAAGCTGGACGAGCAGAGCGGGACGGTGCTGGTGCTGTCCCGGCTGGTGCCGGCCGGGCGGATACCCGTGATGCTGGCCTGTCTGCTCGGCCGGATGCCGATGCGGCAGTTCGCCCGTGGCGATGTGCCCGCGTGTCTGGCCTGGGCGGCGACGTATCAGCTGATCGGGATCCTGGGCGGTTCGCTGTTCCCCGAGCCGTGGGAGGGCGTGCTCGCCGCGGTCCTGCTGACGCTGCTGATCAGTGGGACGCCGGCGCTCTGGCGGCGGCTGCGGGCTCGTACGGCCGACTGAGGAGCCGGTGTCCGGCCGGCCGGTCACGTTCAGGCGTCCAGGACGCGTGAGCCGCCGACCGGCAGGTCCCAGAGGTCGGCGCGCGGGTATCCGGCCTGCTGCCAGGCCGTACGGAGCCGGGTGAGCGGTTCGAGCACCGGTTCGGCGGAGAGCAGAAACGTGGCCCAGTGCATGGGGGCCATCGCGCGGGCGCCGAGGTCCGTGTACGCCTGCACGGCCTCTTCGGGGTCGGTGTGCACGTCGGAGAGCCACCAGCGCGGTTCGTACGCCCCGATAGGCAGCATGGCCAGGTCCAGGCCGGGATAGCGGCGGCCGATCTCCTTGAACCAGTGGCCGTATCCGGTGTCTCCGGCGAAGTAGAGCCGTCGCCCTCCCCCGTCGTCGATCACCCAGCCGCCCCACAGGGACCGGCAGGTGTCCAGGAGGGTGCGCTTGGACCAGTGGTGGGAGGGCACGAAGTCGAACCGGACGCCGCCCAGTTCCACCGATTCCCACCAGTCGAGCTCGGTGACGCAGGTGAAGCGACGGCGACGGCACCAGCGGCCGAGACCGGCGGGGACGAGGAGCGGGGTGTCCTTCGGGAGTCTGCGGAGCGTGGGCGCGTCCAGGTGGTCGTAGTGGTTGTGGCTGATCAGGACCGCGTCGACGGGCGGCAGTTCCTCCCAGCGGACGCCGGCCGGGGTGATCCTGGCCGGGGTGCCCAGGATGCGCCGCGACCAGACCGGGTCGGTGAGGACGGTGAGCCCGCCGACGCGGACGACCCAGCTGGCGTGTCCGGCCCAGGTGACGGCCATCGTGTCCGGGCCGCCGGCGGGCAGCGGCTGGGGGGCGTACGGCAGCCGGTGAATGCCCCGGAGTCCCTCGGCGTTGGGCCGCATGGCGCGTTCCCTGGCCAGACGAGTCATGCCCCTGACACCCGGGAGCGGCGCGGTGAGCCGGTCCGCGAAGCTGCGGGGCCAGGTCCGGAGCTCGCCGATGCGGCGCGGAGCGGCGACAGGACGGCCAACGGGCGCGGGGCCGGCTCCGGCCAGCGGGCGCTCGGTCTGTTCCGTCATCGAGAGGCTCCTGTCATCGGAGTTCATCGAGGGCTGCTGCGAAAATGCTCAGTGCCCGGGCGACATGCGGCAATTTCAAGGGCTCCACCGCAGTGAGGGACTCCATCTGCTGCTCCGGGGTTGAGCCGAGCAGCGGTCCGGTGCCCAGGCGCACCCGCAGCGCTCCCAGCTCGTCCCCGAACCGGTGCCCGCCGGGAGCGGGGGCGCCGAGACGTTTCGTCAGGTAGTCCTCCAGCTCCATGGAGTCCGTGACGCCCCGGGCTGCGAGCCGGGTGCGCAGTGGTCCGAGGTCGGCGTAGAGATGGCGGCCGGCCACCGGCGGTCTGGCGAGGGCGCCCACGGTGAGCACCGCGCGGTGTGCGGCGGAGGCGACCTGGGCCTGGAGGCGCGCCGCCTGCCGGATCCTGGTCGTGACCGCCTCGGGTTCGCCCAGCGCGTGGGCCGCGGCCCTGGCCACCGGCTCCGCGACGAGGGCGCCGAGCGCGGTGAGGATGTCGAGGACCCGGGCGCGGCGCGCCGCGGCGCGCGCGGTGGCCGGGAAGCGCGCGACGGCGACCGGCCAGGCGGACGGGGTGAGGGCTCCGGCGAGGTCGGACAGGACGGTGACGTCGTCGGGGCACATCTCGGCGGGGCTGAGCAGGACGGTGTCGTGGGGCCGGTGCAGGGTGTCCCGCCAGGTCTCGTCGCTGACGATGTGCAGCCCTTCGGAGACCGCGGCCTCGCACGCCTCGCGGACCAGCTCGGGCGGGGCGAGGGTCGCGGTCGGGTCGTCGACCACGGAGATCAGGAGCAGCCGGGGCCTGCCGCCCTCGGCGCGCACCCTGCGTACGGTCTCCAGCAGGGCGTAGGGGTCGGGAATGCCGCCGCACTCGGCGGGCGTCGGCACGTGGTAGGCGGGCCGGCCCAGCAGCCGTGCCTGCGGCATCCAGGTGGCGGGGCAGGGCCGGGGCATGAGCACATCGCCGCCGTACGCGGCGATCAACGCGAGCAGGAGCGACTGGGCGCCCGGAGCCGCGGCGATGCCCTCGGGCCCGCCGTGCAGGCTCCGCCGCTCCCAGTAGGCACAGGCCGCCTCGCGCAGGATCGTTCCGCCACCGGGTGGCTCGGGCCGTGTCCGCGCGGCCGACGCGGCCAGTACGCCGGCGAGCTCGGGCAGCACGGGGAGGCCGGGGTCCGGGGCGGGCGGCCCGTACCGGACAGGGCCGTGGTCCTCCCCGAGGGGGCGCGGCTCCCGCTCGCTCCAGTGCATCCCGGGGCCTCCCTCCGCCTGCGTCGCCCTCAGGGCCCTTTATACGGAGGTTCCCCGGGGTCCGCCCCCGGACCGGCTCCGGAAGCCGGCAGAAATACGCTCGCCGGTGCCCCGCCCGCTCACGCGGCGAACGGCGTCCCCGGCAGCCCCTGGCCCATGTCCGGAAGCACGAGCAGGGAGCCGGACAGCGGGTGAGGTGCTTCCAGGCCCGTCCGGGCGGTGGACACGTAGAGGTCGCGGAGCCCTGCCCCGCCGAAGGCGCACGCCGTGGGCCGTCGGACCGGTAGCTCCACGACCCGGTCCAGCCGGCCGTCGGGGGTGTAGCGCCGGAGCGCCGCGCCGTCCCAGAAGGCGACCCATACGCAGCCCTCGGCGTCCACCGTCAGCCCGTCGGGCCACCCGGAGCCCTGCTCGACGGCGGCGAAGGGGCGCCGGTTCAGGACGCCCTCCCCGTCCACGTCGAAGACGTCGATGCGCCGTGTGGGGGTGTCGATGTAGTACATGAGCCGGCCGTCCGGGCTCCATCCGGTGCCGTTGCTGACCGTCACCGTGTCCAGTACGCGGCTCACCGTGCCGTCCGGGGCGATCCGGGACAGCGTGCCGCCCCCCTCAGCCTCGTCGTAGCGCATGGTGCCCGCCCAGAGCGAACCGTCCGGTGCCACTGCCGCGTCGTTGCCCCGCCGCCCGGGGACGGGGTCGTGGACCAGCCAGGAGAAGGAACCGTCGGCGCCGTACAGCCCCGTGCCGTCCCGCAGGACGACCACGAGGCCGCCGCCCTCCCGCGGCTTGGCCGCACCGACGTGCTGGCCGGTGGCCATGACCGTACGGCGGCCGGAAGAGGGGTCGTAGGTGTGGACACGGGCGGAGAGGATGTCGACCCAGATCAGCCGCCCCGCGGCCGGGTCCCAGGTGGGGCCCTCACCCAGTTCGGCCCGCTCCCGCACGGCCACCTCCAGGGAAGGCCTCATATCTGCCCCCGGTGGTGTCCGAGCCGGCCGGACAGCGCGTCGGCGCCGCCCGCCGCGAGCTGGGCGAGTTCCGCCTCGCGTTCCTCGCTCCAGCGGATCATGGGCACGGAGATGGAGAGCGCGGCGACGACTCGACCGGACCGGTCCCGTACGGGCGCGGCAACACAGCTCACATCCGGGTTCGACTCCCGGTGCTCCACCGCTATGCCCCGCTTGCGGACGACGGCGAGCGCGGCCCGCAGCTCGGCGGCGTCGGTGAGGCTGTTGTCGGTCATGGCGATGAGCTCGCGCCCGTCCAGCCGGGCGTCGAGCTCCGCCTCCGGGAGCGCGGCGAGCAGCAGCTTGCCGACGGAGGTGCAGTGGGCGGGGAGCTTCCGGCCGGCGGCGGAGACCATGCGCACGGCGTGCGTGGAATCCACCTTGGCGATGTAGATGACCTCGGTGTCCTCCAGGATCGCCACGTGGACCGTCTCGCCGCAGGTCTCGGCGACCTCACGGGCCACCTGCTGGCCCTCGGCCGCGAGGTCGAGCTGCTCGGCGTAGCGGCTGCCGAGCTGGTAGGTGCGCACACCCAGCCGGTAGCGCCCCGGCTGTTCCGGGACGGTCACCAGGTAGGACCGTGCGGCGAGCGTGGTGAGCAGTTCGTGGACGGTGGTCCGCGGCAGTTGGAGCTTGCGGGTGACCTCGGGAGCGGAAAGGGTTCCCTCGCCCTGGAGGAAGAGCTCGAGAACATCCAGTGCCCTGGTCACCGCAGGGACGAGTCGCCCCATGATCGCCCGCCAATCTCGTTCGACACTCCGGCCAATGACCGGAATCACGAACGCAGGCTAGCCGGAGGGAACTTGTCCGGGCAACGTTCTCGGCGTGACGGAGCGGGCAGGACGGGGGCAATTCACTACATTCCACCGGATTCCACCGAGATTCGACGGAGCTCGCCGTGCGCGCCTCCTGGTTCACCGCCCGGTCGCAGGGTATTCGCTGTCCCATGTCGACAACGAGCAGTCTCCCCTCCCCCGGCCGCTGGCGGGCCTGGTTCCACCAGCGCGATCTCGCCGCGTTCCAGCGCGTGGCCGAAAGACACTGGCCCGGCGCCGAGCCCGTCCTGCCCCGGCTCAGCCGCAGCGCCAACCACGGCCTGCTGTGGTTCGGGGCCGCCGCGGGCATGGCGGCGCTGGGCTCCAGCGCACGGTCCCGCAGGGCGGCCCTGCGCGGGGTCGCCTCGCTGGCCGTGGCCTCGGCCGCGATCAACACCGTGGGCAAGGGAGCGGTGCGCAGAGAGCGCCCGATAGTGGATCTGGTTCCTGTCATAAGGCAGCTGAAGCGGCAGCCGTTCACCACTTCCTTCCCCTCGGGGCACGCGGCGTCGGCTGCGGCCTTCGCGACGGGCGTCGCGCTGGAGTCGAAGGGCTGGGGCGCGGTCGTCGCCCCGGTGGCGGTGGCAGTGGCCGCCTCCCGCGTCTACACCGGGGTCCACTATCCGAGCGATGTGGTGGCCGGTGCGGCACTCGGCATAGGAGCCGCGTTCGCACTGCGGGGCGTCGTACCGACCCGTGGACAGCTGCCGGCCCCGGGCCGGCCACCGGCCGAGGCCCCGGCACTGGCCGCCGGGCAGGACCTCGTGGTGGTCGTCAACAGGGAGTCCGGCTCCGCGACCAACGCGGCGACCCTGATCCGCGACGCGCTGCCGCTCGCCGAGACGGTGGAGTGCGCGCCCGCCGACCTGCCGGGGTGCCTGGAGAAGGCGGCACGCCAGGGCAAGGCCCTGGGCGTGTGCGGGGGCGACGGAACCGTCAACATGGCGGCGGCCGTAGCGGCCACCCACAGCCTGCCTCTCGCCGTGTTCCCCGGCGGGACCCTCAACCACTTCGCGTACGACCTCGGCATCGAGACCGTGCACGACACGGTGACGGCACTCACCTCGGGCGACGCCGTCCGGGTCGACCTGGGCCGCTTCCGGCCCGGGCCGCAGGGGCCGGGCGGGGCGCACGGCTACTTCCTCAACGCCTTCAGCCTGGGCGTGTATCCGGAGCTCGTGCGGACCCGGGAGCACTGGGCTCCCAGGATCGGCGGCTGGCCCGCGGGAGTGCTCGCGGCCTTCGAGGCGCTGCGCGGATCACGCCCCCTGACCGCCGAACTCCAGGGGAAGCGGCGGCCGTTGTGGCTGCTCTTCGTGGGAAATGGACTGTTCAGGCGGGTGGGACCGGCACCGGGACGCCGGCACAACCTGGCGGACGGCCTGCTTGACGTACGCGTGGTGCACGGCGGCCGCACCCCCGGCCTCCGACTGCTCGCCGCAGCGATCGCCGGACCGCTGAGCCGGTCGCCCGTCCATGCGGCCGTACGGCGCCGCAGGGTGCGGCTCGCCGGGCTCACACCGGGCACCCCGTACGCATACGACGGTGAAGTGGCGCACTCCGGCACGGAGTTGCTGATCGACAAGTTGCCCGAAGCGCTGACGGTGTACTGCCCGATGCCTGTTTAGCAGGTCCATATAATGAGATGCCTATCTCAGGATTCGACATTACGGCGTACCTTCTGTGACATCGCCTGCGACTGAGTCCGAGAGAGGACGTACGGCCATGCCGAAGGAAACAGCCGTCTACACACACGGTCACCACGAGTCGGTGCTGCGCTCGCACCAATGGCGGACCGTCGCCAATTCGGCGGCGTACCTGGTCCCCGAACTCCGCCCGGGGCGGACGGTTCTGGACGTGGGCTGCGGACCGGGCACCATCACCGCGGACATCGCCGCGCTGGTGGCGCCCGGCCGGGTGACCGCGGTCGACACGAGCCGCGACGTCCTGGACCGGGCTGCGGAGGCCGCCGCCGAACGCGGCGTGGACAACGTGGAGTTCGCCACTGCGGATGTCCACTCCCTGGACTTCCCCGACGATTCCTTCGACGTGGTCCATGCCCATCAGGTGCTCCAGCATGTGGGGGATCCGGTACAGGCTCTGCGCGAGATGCGGCGGGTCTGCCGGCCGGGCGGCGTCGTCGCGGCCCGCGACAGCGACTACGCGGCCATGACCTGGTACCCGGAAGTGCCCGGGATGCGGGAGTGGCAGGAGCTGTACGGCCGGGTGGCCCGCGCCAACGGCGGCGAGCCCGACGCCGGACGCCGGCTGCTGTCCTGGGCGCGGCAGGCCGGCTTCACCGACATCACCCCGACGGCGGCGGCGTGGTGCTTCGCCACCCCGGACAACCGCGCCTGGTGGAGCGGCCTGTGGGCGGACCGCACGACCGCGTCCGTGTACGCGAAGCTGGCGGTGGACGGCGGTCACGCGAGCGCGGAGAAGCTGACGGCGATCTCGGATGCCTGGCACGCCTGGGGCCAGGAGCCCGACGCATGGTTCATGGTGCCCCACGGCGAGGTGCTCTGCCGCGTGTGATCCGGTGGTGGGGGCGGGAACCGATCACATCCGCCCGGGTCGACAACTACCCTTGGTGGGCATGGAGATCCTGGGAACCACACTGCGCATCTGTGTCGACGACCTGGAGGCCTCGGTGGCCTTCTACGAGGGCCTGACCAGCGCTCCGGCACTGCGCTTCGAGCGCGGCGGGGTCTCGGTGGCCGCGATCGGCTGCTTCCTGCTGATGAGCGGCCCGGAGTCGGAGCTGGAGGTGCTGCGCAAGGTGTCGGCGACCATCGCGGTCAAGGACGTCGACGAGGCGCACGCGGCGCTCACCCGGGTGGGCGCGAAGGTCATCGCGGGCCCCGTGCCCACCCCGGCCGGCCGCAATCTGATCGCCCTGCACCCGGACGGCTCGGTCTTCGAGTACGTCGACCGGAACGTGCCCGCCTGACATGTTCAGCCGAGCTGCGCCGCGGCGCGGCTCGGCGCCGGGCGTCGTCCTGCCGCTGCGGAAGGCACCGTCGACTCGGATGATCACTGGTCCCCGCTGCCCGGCTCCGCTTCGGCGAAGGAGTCGACGATGAGGTCCGTGAGCAGCGCGCCGGCCGTGCCGTCGGGGTCCAGATCGGGGTCGTAGATAGTGACGTTGAGCCCCACGCAGCGGGGCGAACCGACCAGCGTGCGCAGCAGTGTGGCGAGTTCGTCGGGGAACAGGCCGCCGTCGTCGGGGCTGTCGACGGCCGGCATCACGCTCGGGTCGAGCACATCGGCGTCGAGGTGGACCCAGAAGCCGTCGAGGACGGGAACCTCCAGGGACCGCACCACCGCACGGGCGATGTCGGTGGGCCCCCATTCCCTGATCTCCCCCACCGTCGCGTTGGAGATCTTCAACGCGGCCATCTCGGCGCGGTCCTCGTCGTAGTCGCGCATGCCGAAAAGCCGGATGTCCTCGTCCCTGAGATAGGGCCCCAGCCCTTCCAGGTCGGCGAGATCGGCCTGCCCGCGTCCGGTGGAGAGCGCCAGTTCCTCGCCGCCTGCCGCGCCGATCCGGTCGCTGTTGCCCAGGTGCCGGAAATCCGCCGAACCGTCGATCGCTGCGAGCCCGTACCGGCCGATGCGGCGCAGGGCGAGGGTGGCGCCGAGCTGGATGGAGCAGTCGCCGCCGAGGACGACCGGGAATTCGCCCGCCCTGACGTGTCCCTCGATACGGTCGGCGAGGGTGCGGGTGTAGCGGGCGATGGCGGCGGCGTTGAAGACTCCGTCACCGTCCTGCCAGTCGCCGCGGTCGTAGCGTGGCGGTACGACGACACCGCCCTCGAAAGCCCCGAGCCGCTGCACGATGCGCCGCTCACGGAGCGCGCCGGCCAGTTTGTAGCAGCCGGGTACGGTGCCCGGCGCGGGGGGCCGCAGCCCGAGGTTCGAGGGTGCGTCGAGGACCACACGTGTGCGCATGCGGCCCATCCTCGCCGTCCCGGCTGCGGGTGTCTCCCCGATCGGTGAAGTCATCGGCCCCTGGCGGGAGTCACGGCCTGAGCAGGGTCTTCACCATCCCGTCCGCCTTCTTCTGGAACGTCTCGTATGCCTTCGGCCCGTCGGCCAGCGGCAGGTGGTGGGTGGCGAAGCCGTCCACACCCAGCGGATCCTCGTCGACGAGCAGCGGCAGGATGGCCGGCACCCAGTTCCTGACGTTGGCCTGCCCCATGCGCAGCTGTATCTGCTTGTCGAACATCTTGAGCAGGGGCAGCGGGTCCACGGCACCGCCGTAGACACCGGAGACGGACACGGTGCCGCCCCTGCGCACTACGTCGATGGCGGTGAGCAGGGCACTGAGGCGGTCGATGCCCGCCCGCTCCATGAGTACGCGCGCCGCGGTATCGGGCAGCTTTCCCACGGCCCACTGCCCCGCCTTGGCCACCACCGCACCGTGCGCCTCCATGCCGACCGCGTCGATGACCGCGTCGGTGCCGCGGCCGTCGGTGAGGTCACGCACGGCGTCCCCCAGGTCCTTTCCGTACTCCCGCAGGTCCAGGGTCCGTACGCCCCGCGCGGCGGCCCGCTGCAGGCGCTCGGACACCAGGTCCACCCCGATGACCAGCCCGGCGCCGCGGTGCAGGGCGATCCGTGCCGCCATGTCCCCGATCGGGCCGAGCCCCAGGACCGTCAGGCTCCCGCCGGGCGGCACCGCCGCGTACTCCACGGCCTGCCAGGCGGTCGGCAGGACGTCCGACAGGTAGACGAACCGGTCGTCGGGCGGACCGTCGGGGATCCTGACCGGCAGGGTGTTGCCGAAGGGGACGCGCAGCAGTTCGGCCTGTCCGCCGGGCACCTGACCGTAGAGCTTCGTGTAGCCGAACAGCGCGGCGCCGCTGCCGTACTCCCGGACCTGGGTGGTCTCGCACTGCGACTGGAGTCCCTGGTCGCACATGAAGCAGTCACCGCAGGAGACGTTGAACGGCACCACGACGCGGTCCCCGCGCTTCAGTGCTGTCACCTCGCCGCCGGTCTCCTCCACGACGCCCATCGGCTCGTGCCCCAGGATGTCGCCCGGTTCGAGGTACGGGCCGAGCACCTCGTACAGATGCAGGTCCGATCCGCAGATTCCGCTCGAGGTGACCCGGACGATGATGTCCGTCGGGTCCTGGATGACCGGGTCGGGGACCGTCTCGACACGGACATCCCGCCGCCCTTGCCAGGTCAGTGCACGCATGCGCCCTCTCCTACTCGTCCGAGTGGTTCGCCGGCATGTTGCTCCATCCGGTCTATCGCGAGTGCGCTCGTACGGCGAACAGGACTTCGAGCGGATCTCCGGCTGCCGGGACCGTCGGAGCGAGACGGTCCCGCCTGTGGGACAGCCCGGCCCGTTAGGCCGATCGGGTGAGTTGAAGGTCGCCGCCCCGGGGGCTCGCAGCCGACATGCCGACTCGGGACATACCGCCTAGCATGGCTGAAGACTTCGCCGCCGTTCCCACCGTCCGACGTCCGTGTGTGGAGGCGTCCATGGCCATTCGCCATCAGCTGATTCATCACCCGCCATCGGCCCTGTGGTCGGTGCTGGAGCAACCGGACCAGTACGGGAAGTGGGTGGTGGGGACCCATGACTCCCGCCCCCTGAAAGGGCGGTGGCCCGAGGTCGGCTCCTCCATCGAGTACACCTTGCGCCTGGGCCCGAAGGAGTTCCAGGGCCATACCAGCGTGCGCCGTCTGGAGCGGCCGCAGGTGCTCGAACTGGAGGCGTACAGCGGGCTGCTGGGTACGGCGCGCATCGCGTTCGACATCCGGCCGTGGGGTGACGAGACCCTGGTGCTGCTCGACGAGCACCCGCTGCAAGGACTCGGCGGCGCCCTGCACAACGTCGCCCTCGACGCGGTGCTCCAGATCCGGCACCGCGCCATGCTGGGGCGGCTGGCCGGAGTGGTCGACGCACAGGAGAACGCCCGCGGACCTCGAGCCATGTGACGTCGAGCCGGGTGACGTCCCGGCCCAGTCCGTGCCCGGGAGGACGCCACGTCACTCAGCCGCGTGTCCTGGCCGCACACTCGGTCACGACGGTACGGAGACTGTCCGAGCCCGCGAGCAGCTCCCGCTGGGCCCGGGCGCCGGTCCCCCGCGCCAGCAAGGCCCGCAGCGCCGTTTCCGCCGACGCGCGGTCCCCGCTGTCCTCCAGCGCCTCGCCGACATGGGTGAGCAGGGCGTACACGACGTCGGCGGCCGGCTCGGGGCGCATGGTGAGCGGATGGACCAGCCGCCCCTCCACACCCGAGCGGGCGGCCTGCCAGACGGCCATGCGCAGCACGCTCACCGCGACCGGGTCCGGCGCATCGCCGGCCCGCCAGGCGCGTGCCGCCGTCTCGACCAACCCGCGCGCGAGGGTGGCGAGCAGCACGGCGTCCGCCGGATCCAGGCACACATCGGCCACCCTGATCTCCACCGTGGGGTAGCGGTGCGAGAGCCGGGCGTCGAAGTAGATCATTCCCTCGTCGCGCAGGACTCCCGTGCCGATCAGTGCCCGGACCTGCTCGTGGTAGCGGTCCGCGGAGCCGAACAGCTCCACCGGGCCTGCCGAGGGCCAGCGGCCCCAGACCCTGCTCCGGTAGCTGCCGTACGAGGTGTCCTGCCCCTGCCAGAAGGGGGAGTTCGCACTCAGCGCCAGCAGGACCGGGAGCCAGGGCCGCACCCGGTCCAGTACGGCGACACCCTCCTCGTCCGAGTCCACCGATACATGCACATGGCAGCCGCATGTCAGCTGCTCCTGTGCGGTCAGGCCGAACCGCTGCGCCAGCCACCGGTACCGTTCGTTCTCCCCGATGGAGGGGCTGACCGGCAGCGGCGAGGTCGCCAGAGCAGCCACGGCGGCGCCCGCATCGGCCGCGCTGCGTGCCGCCTCCGCCCGCCAGCGCCGGATCTCCTCCGCCAGATCCCCCATCGCGCTGCGCGGCTCGGTGGCGAACTCCAGCTGCTGATCGTGCAGTTCGGACTCGAATACGGAGTCGCCCTCTGCGCGGCGTTCCGCCAGGGCCAGCACCGCCGTCGACAGTGTCCGGGGGTCGCCGCTTTCCGCGTCCACGAGCAGTAGCTCTTCCTCGACACCGACGGTTCGCACGTTCGTGTCCTCTCTGCCGCCCGCCGCCGTCCGGTACTCCCGTAGCGGGTGATGAGACGCGCGTACCCCCGGCGGCACTTTTCAGGCCACCGCCCGGTCCTGCCCTACCGGGCGGCCCGCCTGCGGAACAGATAGGCCCCGCAGAGCACGCCCGCCAGGAAGACCCCCAGCAGCGCGGCCCATAGCGGCATCGTGACCTTCGGGATGATCACGCGGATGGTGACCTCGGCAGTGTTCACACAGATGAAGACGATCGTCAGCACCGCCAGGAGGGTGACGGCGATCCGGGCGGGGCTGAACGCGCCCGTGTTCCCGCTGGATACGTCCTTGGGGCTCATGAGCGGCCCTTTCGCTGGGTTCCTGGGGGTCCGGGGCCGGGAACGGCGGTCCCCGGCCCCCAGGATGCCTTCGTCCGGGGTCCGGGGGGCGGTGGGCAGGACCGTACGGGTGAAGGTCAGCCGACCACGGGGAGCTCCAGGACGCCGGTGTCCCCCGGAGCGCTGACCACGGTGACCGGCTTGATGCCCCGGTTGCCGAAGTACGCCGTGTCGCTCCCGGCGACCACGAAGCGCAGCCGGTGCCCGGCCTCGTACCGGTGCACGATGCCGGGCAGCTCGACGGTGAAGGGGCGGGTGACGTCGGGGACTCGCACGGGGGCGACCAGGCGGTTCACCAGCTTCTGCGTCCCGTCGGGCGCCACGTCGTACACCTTGGCGAACAGCACCAGCTTGTCCGCGGCGTCACCGCTGTTCTGGACCCGCTCCGTCCTCGGGGAGACGACCTTCAGCGTGGCCTTCGGTGCGCCGACGACGTCCACCGGCGCGGTCAGCGGAGCGCTGGTCCAGCCGAGATAGGTGCCTTTGGTGTCGTACGGCGCCGGGTCGGTCAGCCCGATGATCCCCGCGAGGGAGCTCTCCGAGTGGCTCGTCGGCAGGAGCCAGTTGGTGTACTGACGGCTGCCACGGGTGACCTTCGAGCGGCTGTCCACCAGGGCTCCGTCACCGGAGAGGTACATCGTGCGGGACAGGGCGGGTACGGCGGCCTCGGTGCCGTAGCCGCTCGCCCAGTCACGGTAGTAGGCGAACTCGGGCCCGGTGGCGGTGTTCTCGTCGTGGTGGAGGTAGTGGTCGAACCAGGCGAGGATGCGCTGCCCGACGTAGCTGGTCTCCAGATTGCCCGTGGAGAGGTCGAGTTCGCCGGGCACCGAGCCGCCGCTGTGGCCCCACGCCTGCCAGATCATCTTCGTCGTGGTGCCCTGCGCCTCGAGCGCCCGGTAGGTGGCGGTGGCCTCGTTGAGGTTGAACAAGCTGTCGGCCTGGCCCTGGACGAGCAGCGTGGGGGCTTTGACACCGGAGAGGTAGGAGGCCGGTGAGACGCTCCGCGCGTACGTCAGCATCTCCTTCGTCGCGGCGGCCGGATAGCGGCCGGAGTTCAGGAGTCGGATGGTGTCGCAGGCCCGCGCGGCGAAGTGCAGGCAGCCGAGGCTGCCGAAGCGCGACGGGTCGAGGCTCGGGACGAGCAGGGGCTGGCCCTCACCCATCAGGTAGAAGCCGTTGGTCCACTGCCACTTGAAGACTCCGGGCGTGTCGGAGGACACGCCCCGGGACGCTCCGGTGGCGTTGGGGGCCAGTGAGTACGCCAGGTCGTTCCAGGTGATCAGCGGGACGAGCGCGTCGACACGGTGGTCGGCCGAGGCGGTCGCCAGCTGGATCGCTCCGCCGTACGATCCTCCGATCATGCCGACCACCGGGTCGCCCGGGGCGTCCGAGGCTACGTAGTCGGCCTTGGTGCCGTCGTCGGCGGCGCGTGTACCGGCGAGGAAGTCGACGAGCCCGGAGGCCGCCTTGCCGTCGATCGCGGGGTCGTCGAGCGTGATGAGGCAGCCCGACTTGCCGAAGCCCAGGCCCGAGTAGACGAGACCGACGTAGCCGCGTTCGGCGAAGGCCTTGCCGATGACATCGGTCGAGCCGTCGGACTTGCTGCCCCCGAAGCCGTTGGTGGCGAGGACGGCCGGGGCCGGGTGCTGCGCGTCGACACCGGCCGGCCTGTAGAGGTCGGCGTCCACCGTGCAGGACCGGTCGCCGGCCCGCACGGTGAACTCCAGTGCGGTGACGGTGTATTGATCGGCCGCGGACGCCGGGGAGGCGCCGGTCAGAGCGAGCGGGGCGAGAAGCGCCGCCCCGGCGAGCAAGGTGAGTGGACGGCGGAATCTGGGCACAGCACGCGACACATGGACCTCCACACCGAGGACACCTTACCGACCGGTAAGTACTGGGCCCGGCCCATGCTGTGACACACCTCATACCGCTGTCAACGTACGGGAGCCGATTGTCCCGGGCCGATCCGCCCGCGCGCCCGCCGCCCCGCGCTTCAGAGCAGCGCCGGCACCTGGGCGGTGAGCGTGCACCGGCCGCCGTCGGCCGGTGCGTCCAGCACCGCCGGCACGCCGAGCGGGACGGTCAGCGCCGTGGGCCCGTGACCGAAGCCCAGTTCCTCGACCACCGGGATCCCGAGACCGCCGAGCCGGTCCGCGAGCACCGCCCGCACCCCCTCGTACGGTCCGCAGCCCTCCCACGAACCGCACACCACACCGGATATCCCGTCGAGGGCGCCGATGCGCAGCAGCCGCGTGAGGACGCCGTCGAGCCGGTACGGCTCCTCCCCGGTGTCCTCGATGAGCAGCAGCCCGCCCCGGACCGAGGTCCGGGCGCGGGGGGTCCCGGCGTCGGCGGCGAGCAGGGTCGCGCAACCGCCGTAGGTGATCCCCCGGGCCGTGCCGGGGACCAGGGCAGCCGCCGCGTCCAGGCCGAGGGTCTGCACCGACTCGGGCTCGAACAAGGTCGAGCGCAGGGCCTGTTGAGTGGCGGTGTCCTTCAGGAAGACCTCGGTGGCGATCATCGGGCCGTGCAGGGTCGAGAACCCGGTCCGCAGGGCGAACGCCTCGTGCAGCACGGTGATGTCGCTGTAGCCGACGAACACCTTGGGCCCGGCCGTCCGCATCGCGCGCCAGTCCAGGAGATCGACCATGCGATGTGCGCCGTACCCTCCTCTGGCGCACAGCACGGCGTCCACGGACGGGTCGCACCAGGCTTCCTGGAGGTCCCGGGCCCGGTGCTCGTCAGTACCGGCGAGGTGGTCGAGCCGCGGGTGGGTGTCGAGTACGTGCGGTGCCACGAGGGGGTCGAGATCCCAGCCCCGCAGCAGGTCGAGGCCGCGCTCCAGCCGTTCGGCGGGCACGGGTCCGCTGGGGGCGACGATGGCGACCCGGGCCCCGGGGCGCAGCCGGGCCGGGCGGGCGAGAGGCTCCAGGGTCACTTCTTCAGCTCCAGCGGGGGCACGTCGGGGCGGTCAATTCCGAACGTCTGTGCGTACAAGGACAGTTCGGCCTCCAGCGCACGCCTCACGGTGTCGGCGCGACGGAAGCCGTGCCCCTCCCCCTCGAAGGTGAGGTAGGCGTGGGGGATGCCTCGCCCCTCGGTCGCGGCGAGGAAGCGCTCACACTGCACGGGCGGGCAGATCGGGTCTTCGAGGCCTTGGAGCAGCAGGAACGGCACAGTGAGCGCCTCCGTGCGGTTGACGGGTGACCGCTCCCGGTAGCGCTCGGGCACCTCGGCGTACGGGCCCACGAGCGATTCCAGGTACTGCGATTCGAAGTCGTGCGTCTCACCGGTCGCCCAGCCCTCGAGGTCGAGGATCGGGTAGCTGATCGCTCCGCAGGCGTACACGTCGGTCTGCGTGAGGGAGGCGGCGGTGGTCCAGCCCCCGGCGCTGCCGCCCCGGATCGCCAGCCGCTCGCGGTCGGCCGAGCCCTCCTCCGCCAGCCCCAGGGCGACGGCCGCGCAGTCCTCCACGTCGACGACGCCCCACTGTTCGCGGAGCCGTTCGCGGTAGGCACGGCCGTAGCCGGTCGAGCCGCCGTAGTCGACCTCGGCGACACCGATGCCCCGGGAGGTGAAGTAGGCGATCTCCAGGTCGAGTACGAGCGGCGAACGCCCGGTCGGGCCGCCGTGCGCCCAGATGACGTAGGGCGGAAGCTCACCGTCGGGTCCCGTGCGGTCGGGGTGGCGCGGCGGGTAGACGTGGGCGTGGATCTCGCGGCCGGCCGGTCCTGTGAAGGTGCGGATCAGCGGCTCGGGGTGGTAGGCGGGGTCGACCGCGTCCTGGTGGGGCGAGCCGATGGTCCGGGTGTGCCCCGTGGCCGTGTCCAGCTCCACCACCTCGTACGAGGTGTGAGGGCTCGCCGCGATTCCGATGACCCTGGTGTCCTGCACGGCGAGCGTCTCCGCCCACGCGGTCCATGGACCCACGGCGTCGACGAGTTCGCCGGTCTCCGGGTCGAGCACACCGAGCGCGGTGGTCCCCCGGCCGTGGATGACGGCGATCAGCCCGTTGTCCAGGAGCTGGAACCAGCGCAGGCCGATCCTCCACAGCGGCCCGCCGAACTCCTCGTTCCGCACGGCGCAGAGGCGGCTGGTGGGCACGACCGCGCCGGCGACGGCGTCGGGCCTGACCCGCTGGAGTTCCCACCAGCCTCCGACGTCGGAGACGAACAGCAGGGAGCCGTCCCGGTCCCACTCCACCTGGACGACCGACTCGTCGATGTCGCCGACCAGGGGCCGGACCCCGGTGAAGGCACCCTCCGCGGTGACGTCGGCCATCTTCACGACGGTGCCGTCCCACGGCATCTGCGGGTGGTCCCACGCGATCCAGGCGGCCCGGCTGCCGTCGTGCGACAGCCGGGGACCGGTGACGAACCGGTTCCGGTCGTCGGTGAGTTCGCGAACGGCTCCCCGGTCACCGGCGGCGGATCCGTCCAGCGGGACAGCCGCGATGACCCGCCGCACATCGGTGGGCGATTCTCCGGTGAACTCCTCCAGCACGCACCACACTTCAGCCCGCCCGAGGTGCAACTGCGGGTCCACCCAACGGAGACCGCCGCCGAGGTCCGACACGGGGGTGAGCGGCCACGGCTCGTCGGGCCCGTCAGGTGCGTAGGCGTACAGCCGCTGGTCGGGGAAGTGGACGAAGACGACCAGGGGCCCGTCCTCCCCGCGCGCGGCACCGGCCCACGGCATTCCGCCGTACTCGATGACGCGGCTGCGGGGGTTCCACGGTTCGGGGAGCACGGACCTGGTGCTGCCGTCGGCCCGGCGGCGCACGAGGGCGCGGCGGCCGCCTTCGGCCGGGCGCGGCTCCGTCCACCACACCTCGTCGCCGACGGTGCCGACGAACTCGGGCCGGCCGTCGTGCGAGGCGGTGAGCGCCGCGTCGATCGGTGACGGCCACGTGCCGTACGCCGCTGTGGACACCATGGTCTGTTCCCCCTCTTCGGTCGGGCAGTGCGGGTCGGCAGGCGGTGCGGGTCGAGGTCCTCAGGCGGTGCGCAGGAAATGATCCAGGACCCGGACGCCGAAGTGCAGGGCGTCGACGGGGACCCGCTCGTCGACACCGTGGAACAGTGCCTGGTAGTCGAAGCCGACGGGCAGCTTCAGCGGTGAGTAGCCGTAACCGGTGATGCCGAGGCGGGAGAACTGCTTGGCGTCCGTGCCGCCCGACATGCTGTACGGGACGACGTGGGCGTCCGGGTCGAACAGCTCGATGGCCGTGCGCATCTTCGCGTACGTCGGCGAGTCGACCGGGGCTTCGAGGGCGATCTCGCGGTGGTCGAACTCCCAGTCGACGCCGGGGCCGGTCAGGCGGTCCAGGGTCTCGCGGAACTCGTCCTCGCCGCCGGGCACCATGCGGCCGTCGATGCGGGCGGTGGCGTGGCCCGGGATCACGTTGACCTTGTAACCGGCGTCCAGCATCGTCGGGTTGGTGCTGTTGCGCACGGTCGGCGCGATCAGAGCGGCGGCCGGACCGAGCTTGCCGAGGAGCTCGTCCACGTCGAATCCGGGGGCGTCGGGGTCGACGCGGATGTGGTGGAGCGCGGCGATCTCGGTGAGTGCGGCCCGTACGGTCGGGGTCAGCCGCACCGGCCACTCGTACGCCCCGATCCTGGCGACGGCGGCGGCGAGCCTGCTGACGGCATTGGCCTTGTTGACCTTGGAGCCGTGGCCGGCCTTGCCCTCGGCGGTCAGCTTCAGCCATCCCGTCCCGCGCTCCCCCGCCGCGACCGGGTAGAGCGCCAGGCCGGGTCCGGCGTGGAAGGTGAAGGCCCCGGACTCGCTGATGCCCTCCGTGCAGCCGTCGAAGAGCTCGGGGTGCCGTTCGGCGAGGAAGCCGGCCCCGTCGTGCGCGCTGGCCTCCTCGTCGGCCGTGTAGGCGATGACGATGTCACGGCGCGGGCGCACGCCCGCGCGCGCCCAGGCGCGGACCACGGCGAGGACCATGGCGTCCATGTTCTTCATGTCGATGGCCCCCCGCCCCCACACGACGCCGTCGCGCACCTCCCCGGAGAAGGGATGCACGGTCCAGTCGGCCGCCATGGCGGGCACCACGTCGAGGTGACCGTGCACGAGGAGTGCGTCGGCCGACCGGTCCGTGCCCTCGATCCTGGCGACGACGTTCGTCCGTCCCGGTGTGCGCTCCAGCAGAGCGGGCTCCAGCCCGGCGCCGGCCAGCCGCTCGGCGACGTACTCGGCGGCCGGGCGTTCCCGGCAGCTGCCGTCGCCCCGGTTGGTCGTGTCGATCCGGATCAGCTCGGAGGTGAACGTCACCGACTCGTCGAGCGCCTGCCCGTCGACCGGTCCGGTGGGGTTTCCCGGCTCAGCCATACTGTTCCTCCACGGCGGCCGACACGATCGTCGTCACCGCCTTGAACGTGCGAATACCTTCGTACATCGTCCCGCTGGTATAGGCGACGCGCCGCTCGCCGCTCGGCGCCACGCCGGGAACCACGGTCGCCGCGGCCGCCAGATGCTCGGCGTCGAACTCCAGCTCCACCGTGCAGGAGCCGCTCGTCACGGGTTCGTGGCGTACGGCGAGCGCGGTCGCCCCGGCGGCGGCCGCCCTGATGTCGGCGGCCGTACGGGTGGGGGTGCGGCACACGGCGGCGTAACGCGAGACGTAGTCCTTGACCGCGACCGTGCGCGCCCCGGGGGCGTAGCCACGGGCGTCCTCGCAGGTCAGGTCGTCGCCGGTGACCAGGATGACGGGGACGCCGTACTCCGCAGCGACGTGGGCGTTGAGCAGGCCCTCACTGGCGCGGACCCCGTTCAGCCAGACCCCGGTGATGGAGTTGGCGAGGTAGGTGTGGGCGAGGACGCCCTCCGTACCGGCGCCCGTGTGGTAGCCGACGAACGCCACGGCGTCGACGTCGCCGTGCTGGATGCCCTCGACCATGGAGAGGGACTTGTGCTTGCCGGTGAGCATCTGGACACGGTCGTCGAGCCGCTCCAGGAGCAGATTGCGCATGCTCCAGTGGGCCTCGTTGACGAGGACCTCGTCGGCGCCCCCGTCGTAGAAGCCGAGTGCCGCGGCGTTCACGTCGGAGGTGAAGAACGAACGGCACCTCTCCCACTGCGGGGTGCCGGGCAGCACATCGGCCGGCCAGGTCACTCCGGTGGCGCCCTCCATGTCGGCGCTGACGAGGATCTTCACGTGCGCGGTCCTGTCGTCGGTCGGTCGCTCCCCCGCCCGTTCCCGGGAAGAAGATCTTCGTGCCGCATCACGGTACGCGCCGGGACAGCACCGGGCCAGAGCCTTCGTGATCTGTCACTGGTCCAGTCCGGTGAAGCCGTCCGCCGCCCGGGTGGCGGACGGCGGACGGCTGAGTGCCGTCCCGTCGTTCCCACGGGACAGCACTCAGGAGTCAGACGCGGCCGGTGCCCTTGACGAGCTCGCCGATCCGGGCGAGCTCGTCCTCGCCGAACTCCAGGCCCCGGACCGCCTCGACGCTGTTCTCCAGCTGGGCGACACTGCTCGCGCCGACGACGGCGGAGGTGACCCGGCCGCCGCGCAGCACCCAGGCGAGCGCCATCTGGGCGAGGGACTGTCCGCGTTCCCGCGCCACTTCGTTCAGCGCGCCCAGTCGGCTCACCAGGTCAGGGGTGACGGCCTCCGCCGACAGGAAGGGGCTGCTTCCCGCCGCTCGCGATCCCTCCGGGATGCCCTGCAGATAGCGGTCGGAGAGGATGCCCTGCTCCAGCGGGGAGTACGCGATGGAGCCGGTTCCGATCTCGTCCAGGACGTCCAGGAGCCCGTCCTCGACCCAGCGGTCGAGCATGGAGTAGCGGGGCTGGTGGATGAGGAGGGGGGTGCCCAGCTCGTTGAGGATGCGGGCGGCCTCGCGGGTCTGCTCGGCGGAGTAGTTGGAGACGCCGGCGTAGAGCGCCTTGCCCTGGCGCACCGCGGTGTCGAGCGCGCCCATCGTCTCCTCGAGCGGGGTGTCGGGGTCGAAGCGGTGGGAGTAGAAGATGTCGACGTAGTCGAGGCCGAGCCGGTTCAGGCTCTGGTCCAGCGAGGAGCGCAGGTTCTTGCGGGATCCCCACTCCCCGTACGGCCCCTCCCACATGTGGTAGCCCGCCTTGGTCGAGATGACGATCTCGTCCCGGAGTCGGGCGAAGTCCGTCTTCAGGGCCCGGCCCATGGCGGTCTCGGCGGAGCCGGGCGGCGGGCCGTAGTTGTTGGCGAGGTCGAAGTGGGTGATGCCGAGGTCGAAGGCCCGGCGCAGGATCGCGCCCTGGCTCTCGGGGGTCCGGTCGCCTCCGAAGTTGTGCCAGAGCCCGAGCGACAGAGCGGGGAGCAGCAGACCACTGCGTCCGGTGCGCCGGTAGGGCATGGCGGCGTAGCGGTCGGCGGACGGAAGGTACATGCGAGCACTCCACGGGACACGGCGTAGCGCGCCAGATCTGGTGCGCGCCCCCAAGACTGGCGGAGAACGATCCAGCGGTCCAACAGGAGATTCCGCTGGGATTCATCGTCTAGATTGCTCAATCATGGAATTGCGTCAGCTGGAGCACTTCGTCGCGGTCGCCGAGGAGCAGCACTTCACCCGGGCGGCCGAGCGTCTGGCCGTGTCCCAGTCCGGACTGTCCGCGTCCGTCCGGGCGCTGGAGCACGAGCTGATGACGCCGCTGTTCAGCCGCACGACACGCACGGTCCGGCTCACCGAGGCGGGAGCGGCCCTGCTGGTGGAGGCGGAGCGCACCCTGGCGGGTGCCAGGGCGGCGCGGGACGCCGTCGACGCCGTACGGGGGCTGCTGCGCGGCACGCTGACGCTGGGGGTGGAGCAGTGCGTCGCCGGAGTCAGCACGGCGCGGCTGCTCGCGGCCTTCCACCGGGAGCATCCGCACATGGAGATCAGGCTCCGGCAGGAGGGCACGTCCAGCCTGCTGGAAGGGGTGGCCGGCGGCCGGCTGGACCTCGCGTTCGCCGCGACCGTCAGCCCGCCCGAGTGGCGGGGGGAGCTCGTGCCGCTGGCGCGGGAGCCCATGGTCGTCCTGTGCGCCCCCGGCCACCGGTTCGCCAAGGAGGGCGCGCGGGTGGGGTGGGGCGACCTCCACGGCGAGTCGTTCATCGACTTCCACCCGGACTGGGGGCCCCGGCGCGCGGCGGACGAGGCGTTCGCCTCGGCCGGGGTCCGCCGCACGGTGGCGCTGGAGGTCAGCGACGTCCACAGCCTGCTGGAACTGGTGCACGAGGGCCTCGGGATCGCGGTGGTGCCGCACCACTTCTCCCGTAAGCCGGAGGCAGGGGGCCTGGTCGCGGTGGAGCCCGACGGAACGCACCGACCGGCCTACGAGAGTGTCGTGGTGCTCCCGCCGGCCAGGGCCATGAGCCCGGGGGCGAGGGCGCTGATGACACTGGTCCGCGAGGCCCCGCTGCGCTGAACCGGGCCGCCGGCGTTTCAGCCGCTCAGCGCCTCGGCGAAGGCTCCCGCTTCCTGTTCGACTCCGCTGCAGGTGTCCGAGGCGGTCGTCGTGTCCGCGTCCGAGGCGCACTCCTGGTCGCGGAAGGCCGCCCACAGGGAGAGCGCGCCGACCCCCTGGCGCGTGGCGAAGGAACGCAGGGACGCGGCGTCGTCGAGGGTGAACGTCTCCCCCGCCACGTCGTTGACCCCGATCATCGCGGTGATGTGCAGCGCCTTCCACGCCGCGTCCTGCGACAGTCCGAGGACGTCCACGACCTGGTCGTGGGCGGCTTCCGCGGCGTCCTGCGCGTAGTCGCCCATGTCGCCGCTGTGGGACGTGCTGTAGTTCATCGCCATGATGTTCACCGCCGAGATCTCGACGCCCTGGTCCACCGCGTCCTCCAGGACCGCGGTCCCGGTGTCCTCGAGTCCGTCGGGCATGACGGGCAGCGTGTAGGTGACGTCGAGGTCGCGCTTCTCCTGGAGCAGGGCGAGAGCCTCGTTGCGGCGGGTGACGGAGGCGGTGTCGGTGAGCGCGTCGCCCTCGATGTCGAAGTCCGCCTTCGTGGCGCCGACGGCGTCGAGCACGTCCGCGTAGGCGTCGGCCAGTTCCTCGGCACTGTCGCAGGCCAGCGCCGCCTCGGTGCCCGCGGCGCCGCCGAAGGAGACCCGGACGTCCGCCCCGGTACCGGTGAGCTTGTCGACGCGGGCCGCGACCGCCTCGCTCGTGATCGCCGTGGTGCCGCCCCAGAGGAGGGTGCAGTCCGACGCGTCGGAGGTGACGAAGGCCAGGTTGTACGTGTCGGGGGACCCCGCGCTGTCGGTGTCGGCGGCGGTCGTGGCGCTCACGTACGGCGTGTAGTCGGTCTGTACGGCCGCCGGCGGAGGGAGCTCGGACCCCTTCGCCTGATCGGCGACGCCACCCGTCGAGCAGGCGGAGCAGGCAAGGCCGAGCGCGATCAGGCCGGCAAGGGCTGAGGAAACCCGTGTGCGCCTTTGCATGACGTATGTGCACCTGCTCTCGGAGAGTCGCCCGGAACGGCAGCCGATGCTGCCGGGACTCCTTGAACCTCTCACAGCACGAGCCTTCGCGAAGACACAGGGAACTCATGGGAAAGGACCTCAAGTGTCGTCGACAGCGCCCAAGTCCCCTGCCAGGTCCGGTTCGAGAGGCATGGAGCGGGCGTACCGCACCCGGTGCACTCTCAGCGGTCCGACAGGTTCGGGCCCGTTTCACAGCGGGCGGCCAGGAAAGCTCCAGACTTCGCACAACAAGCTTCGCCACCATGCGCACATGCAATCCGACCCCGTCATCGAGAAAGACCCGGCGTCGCGCGGCCGACGCCGGGCACACGCCGGCCCGGCCCGCTCGGCCGAGCGTCGCCGCGCGGCCGTGCAGCCCCAGGAGGGGCCCGTCTTCGTGGACAGCTCCGGGCGCCGGGCCAAGCTGCTGCGCCGCGCCGGCATGCTGCTGGGCGCCGTGTGCGTCGGTTACGCCGCCGTGCTGGGGCTCGCCTTCATGGGCGGCATCTCCATGACCCCCTCCCAGCTGCTCCCCTTCGACGGCGGCCCGGCCGCGGAAGCCGGCCCGGGCGGCAGGATGCAGCCCGGATACGGCCTGCCGCCGGGTGGCACCGCGCCCCCGAGCGGCGCGCCGACGCCGCCGGCGTCCGGCCGCGGTCTCTTTTACACC
>NZ_JBHWZS010000066.1:0-34026 GCF_042728155.1 Streptomyces sp. NPDC060209 | reverse complement strand
AATGAGCCCTGCTCCCACGATGGGCATTCCGCCGGCCGCAGCGGCGCCGGCGCTCGCCGAGACCGACGCGCTCAACGAGCGGGGCCTGCGGGTCCTCCTCCTCTCCCGGGCCGCGGGCGGGCTGGACGGGCCCGACCCGGGCGCCGGGGCCGAACCGACCGCCCTCGTCGTCCTGGAGCAGCGGCTCCGCCCGGACGCCGCCGACACCCTGCGCTACTTCGAGGAGCAGCACGTCGCGGCCAAGGTCATCTCCGGGGACAACGCCGTCTCGGTGGGCGCGGTCGCCGGGAGTTGTGGGTGGCCTGGAGCGTCAGCCCCCGGACTGCTCGTAGCGACCGGCCAGTTCGGCCGCGCCCGTCTCCGTCAGCGAGCCGTGGAGGCGCATCCGGGCCACTCCCCCGTCGGGGTAGGCGTCCAGGCGTACATGGGTGACCACGGCCTCGGTGTCCAGGACGAAGCGGTGGAGGGTGTCGGGCTGGAGCCTGGTGCGGGGGAGGATCTCGAACCATTCGCCGGTCTCGCCGTCGCGGCCGTGGAGGCCGATCCAGCCGGCCGCGTTGCCCTTGAGGTAGGCGGTGTCGATCTCGACCGCGCGCACCGCTCCCTGCGCGGGGAGGCGGAAGCGGACCCAGTCGTTCGTGTCGCGGACCCGGCGGCGGCGGTTCTCCCAGCCGTCGTCCATCTTTCGGGAGGTGCCGGGCAGGATGATCTGGGCCGGCGAGGAGTAGAAGCGGTCCGAGGCGTCCTCGTACATGCCGCCGTTGAGGATCGAGATCAGGTCGATCGTGCCCAGCGCGGCGAGCCAGGCCGGGTCGGGGACGACCTCGCCGTGGACGCGGAGGCGGGCGATGCCGCCGTCGGGGTGCTGGCAGATCCGCAGGTGGGTGTAGCGGCGTCCGCCCGTGACCTCGAAGCCGTTGGCGGCGTGGCCGCGCACGGGGGCCGGCGGGACGAGCTCCTCCCACTTCACGTCTTCGGCGAGCAGTTCCTCCGGCCCGGGGGCGCCTTCCACGGCCGTCGCCTGGACGGAGACGCGCTGCGGGTAGTTGCCGCGGAAGTGGGCGGTGTCGACGACGATGCCGCGGATGATCCCGGGCGTGCCCAGCCGGACGATCGCCCAGTCGTGGTCCTCGGGGGCGGGGAAGGGGTGCTCCGCGTCCGTCCCCCGGCGGCGGCGGGTCTCCCAGCCGTCCATGATCTTGCCCTTGTGGCCGAAACGCTCGGGGTCGAAGACGGCGGGCTCGCGGATCAGGAGGTTCTCGCGCTCGGCGAAGAACTCGTCGTTCGCCGCGATCACGCCCGCGCCGAGGCGGCGGTCCGCGAGGTCGACCAGCTCGGTGAAGGAGAAGTCACCTGTGCGGTAGTCGGCGTAGGGGTCACCGCCGCCGTAGGGTGCCGCGTCGTTGGCGTGCGGGTCGGTGGAAGGGTGCTCCGTCTGGATCTCGTCGCTGGGCATGGGCCCACTGTGCAGGCGCATCACCGATCAGGTCCATCGAAAGTTTTCGTACGGTTCTTTCAGTTCTGCTTAACAGATGTGTGCGCCACCTCTTGCAGCGCCGCCAGCACCCGCGCGACCGCAGGACCGCGTTCCGCCCCCTGCCGTACGGCCGCCACCACATGGCGGTACGGCCGGTCCGCCTCCAGGACCCGCATCACCACGCCGTCGCACGGCCGGTCGGAGACCGAGACCATCCGGGGGATCAGAGCGACGCCCATGGACGCCCGCACCATGGCGAGGATCGCCGTCCAGCCCGCGGCGCTGTGGGCCTGCTCGGGGACGAAACCGGCGGCCTCGCACGCGGCGGTGGTGATCTCCGACCACGGGCCGGAACCGCCGAAGATCCAGGCTTCCCGGGAAAGGTCCGCCAGCCGCAGGGCGGGCACCCCGGCGAGGCGGTGGCCGGCGGGCAGCGCCACGTCCAGCGGGTCGGCCAGGAGCGGCATCAGGGTGAAGCGGGGATCCCGGGCCGTCGGGGCGTGCGCCGCCAGGGAGAGCGCCAGGTCCACCTCACCGGCCGACAGCAGCTCGTAGGCCTGGGCCGCCTCCGCCTCCCGTACACGCACCTGGGGCCCGGGCCGGTCCTCGGCCTCCAGGAGCCGCACGGCCGGGACGACGAGGGCGGACACGGCGGTCGAGAAGGCACCGACCCGCACCTGTCCCGCCTCACCCCGCAGATAGCCGGTGAGCTCGGCGTCGGCCCGCTCCAGCTCGGCGAAGACCGCCTCGGCGTGGCGCAGCACGAGGTGAGCGGCGTCGGTGAGCCGGACGCGGCGCCCCTGCGCCTCCAGCAGCGGCACACCGAGCTGTCCGGCGAGGTTGGAGAGCTGCTGCGAGACGGCGGAAGGAGTCATGCGGAGGGCCTCGGCCGTGGCGGTGACGGTGCCCCGGTCGCGCAGGGTGCGCAGGATGCGGAGCTTCTTGACGTCCCACTCGGTCATGGCCGAAACCTACCCGGAGCCCGGACATGCCGGTGCGCCGCGCGGTACGTCGTACCGGCGGCGCACTCGGGAGAACTGGCTAGGCCTGCTTCTTGGACTTGTCGAGGACCATGACGAGCCCCACGATCACCAGGAACAGGACGATGGGTGCCGCGACGTAGAGGCCGAGGGTCTCCAGCACGTTCAGGCCCGGGCCCGGGTCGTCACCGTCGTCGCGGGTGAGCGCGAGCGCCGGGGACGACATGAGCAGCATCATCAGCGTCGTACCGGCCGCGACGGCGCCGGCGCGCATAGCGTTCTTCTTGTCCACGGTGCAAACGTAGCGAACGCCTAGGAGGGGCGCGCGCCCGGGGGTGCCGTACGGGACTCCGGGCCGTCCGCCAGAACGGCCATCAGCCTGTGCAGCCGGGGCGATGCGGTGATCTCCTCCAGGGTGACGGGGTGTCCTTCCGCATCGGCGATGGGCAGGCGCCAGTTGGGGTACTGGTCCCAGGTCCCGGGGAGGTTCTGCGGGCGGCGGTCGCCCACCGTGTCCGGGAGCCAGACCCCGGCCATCCGGGCCGGGGTGCTCCGCAGGAAGCGGTGGACGGCGCGGACGGCCGCCTCCTCGTCGCCGTCGCCCTCGGGCAGCAGCCGGAGCCGGGCGAGGTATGCCAGCCACTCGGCGGTGTCGGCGGCGTCCTCGGCCAGCTCCTGTTCCAGACCGCGGGTGAGCAGTCCGAGCCGGTGGCGGAGCGTCACGTGTTCGCCCGTCAGCCTGGCCGCGGTGGAGGGCAGGTCGTGGGTGGTCGCCGTGGCCACGCAGTCCTGGCGCCACTTCTCGGGAGCGAGCGGGCGCCCGGTCCCGGCCCAGTCGCGCTCGAACCAGAGCACCGAGGTGCCGAGCACCCCGCGCCGGGCGAGTGCCTCGCGTACGCCGGGCTCGACGGTGCCCAGGTCCTCCCCTATGACGACGGCACCGGCCCGGTGCGCCTCCAGGACGAGCACGGCGAGCATCGCCTCGGCGTCCTGACCGACGTACGCGCCCTCGGTGGGTGGGTGCCCCTCGGGCACCCACCAGAGCCGGAAGAGACCCATGACGTGGTCGATGCGCAGGGCTCCGGCGTGGGCGAGGAGGCCCCGCAGGAGATGGCGGAAGGGTGCGTAGCCGGACGCCGCGAGGGCGTCGGGACGCCAGGGGGGCAGCCCCCAGTCCTGGCCGTGGGCGTTGAAGGCGTCGGGAGGCGCGCCGACGGACATGCCGTGCGCGAAGGCGTCCTGCTGCGCCCAGGTGTCGGCGCCGTCGGGGTGGACGCCGACGGCGAGGTCGTGGACGATACCGACGGCCATCCCGGAATCCCGCGCGGCTCTCTGGGCGGTCGCGAGCTGGGTGTCCGTGAGCCAGGCGAGCCGGCAGTGGAAGTCGACGCGGTCCAGCAGATCGGTGCGGGCACGGGCGCTCTGCGGGGAGCGGGGGTCGCGCAGCCCCTCGGGCCAGGCGCGCCACCGCGGGCCGTGCAGCTCGGCCAGGGCGCACCACAGGGCGTGGTCCTCCAGGGCCTGCCCCTGCTCGGCGAGGAAGTCGCAGTAGGCGGCGCGGCGCCCGGGGGTCAGGGGGACCTCGTGGACGATCTCCAGGGCCTGCTTCTTGAGGGCCCAGACGGCGTCCCGGTCGATCAGCGCGCCCTTGTTCAGCACGGCCTCGCGCAGCGCCGCGGCTTCCTGACGCAGATCGTCCAGGGCCGCCCTGCCGGGCTCGGCGACGTGGCCGTACTCCGGGATCGACTCGATGTGCAGATGGACGGGGTCGGGGAAGCGGCGCGAGGAGGGGCGGTACGGGGACGGGTCGGTCGGCCTGCCCGGTACGGCGGCGTGCAGCGGATTGACCTGGACGAACCCGCTCCCCAGGGTCCGCCCCGCCCAGGCGGCGAGGTCGGCCAGGTCCGCGAGGTCGCCCATGCCCCAGGAGCGGGCGGACAGCATCGAGTAGAGCTGGACGAGGAATCCGTGCGTGCGGGCGGGAGGCCGGGGTACGCGGTCCGGAGCGACGACGAGCGTGGCCGTGGCGTAGCGGTGGTCCGCACTGCGGACGGTAAGCCGGTGGACGCCCAGGGGTGGTTCCGTCCACCAGGAGGGCGTCTTCGGCGTGTCCGCGGACGGGGCAGGGGCGGGAAGCACCCGCATGCGCAGGGGCGTGGGTGTGTCGGTGCTCCCCGGTTCGGGGTCGACCGTCAGGAGCGCGCCGGGCGGCAGCGCGGTGAGCGCGGCCGGCAGCGGCTCCCCGGACCAGGCCACCACCGTCGGCGGGAGCAGTCGGGAGGCCGCTGCCGATTCGGCTGCGGCGAGAGATCTCCGCACCTCCGCGGGAGTGGCGGCGTCGACGCCCAGCGCGGCGAGCACGGCCGTGACCGTGTCGTCGGGGACGGACACCGTGACATCCGCGGACGGGGAGAAGGAGGTGGCGACGCCGTGCAGTGCGGCGAGCCGGGACAAGCCCATTCAGACTCCTGGGGACTCCATGCCCCCTGCGGTGCCGGGTGCTGTCGGCTCGCTGGTCAGAGGGGCGACGGCGGCGAGCGGTGGCTCGCTCGTGAGTGGTGTGGCGTCGGCGAGCGGGGGCTCGCTGGTGAGCGGCGGCTCGCTGATGAGCGGGGCGCTGTCGGCGAACGCGGGTTCGCCGGTCAGGTGGGAGACATCGGCGAGCGGCAGCTCACTGATCATCGGAGGGGCGGTGAAGGTCGGGGACGTCTTGCCTGCCGGCCGATCGGGATCCATGGGGCTCGGTACCTGTTTGGAGAGGGCGGAGAGCAGAAGCTGCGCGGAAGCGGGCACGTTGGCCTCCTGGCCGTGGACAACAGGACACAGCAGACCTACCCAGCGGGCGCGGGAGCAGGCGTGGACGTGACATAGGCGTTATGACAACGAGCTCAACGTGCCGTGGGTCACATCCCGTTCCCTCGCATGCCGGGTATGGGCGGTTTTCAGCCACTCGGCGACTCTTCCCCGAACCCCCGCGCGCCACGCCGTGCAATGCGTCGGGCCTGTCCGACGAAGCGGGTCCCGCCGTGGTGGCAGGGCGCCTACGCCCGCCGCACGGGACCAGGACGCCCCCTGAGGGCCCGGAGACGTCGAAGGCCCGGTTCCTCAGGCCGAAACGCCATCGATCCGGGCCATCACGTCGTCCGCGCCGAACGGCTGCAGGTAGGGCAGCCAGCGCGGATCCCGGTGTCCGGTCCCGATGATCCGCCAGGCGAGACCACTGGGCGGCGCGGGCTGGTGGCGCAGGCGCCAGCCCAGCTCGGGCAGGTGCCGGTCGGCCTTGACGTGGTTGCAGCGGCGACAGGCCGCCACCACGTTGTCCCAGGCGTGCTGCCCGCCCCTGCTGCGCGGGATGACGTGGTCGACGCTGGTCGCGGCGGCCCCGCAGTACATGCAGCGGCCACCGTCCCTGGCGAAGAGCGCCCGGCGCGTGAGGGGAACGGGCCCCCGGTAGGGGACCCGCACGAACCGCTTGAGGCGGACGACGCTGGGCGCCGGCACGGCACGGGTGGCACTGCGCATGAAGGCGCCGGACTCCTCGAGGCAGATGGCCTTGTTCTCGAGGACGAGGACGAGCGCGCGGCGGAGAGGTACGACGCCGAGCGGCTCGTACGAAGCGTTGAGAACCAGGACGTGCGGCACGTGGATGCCTCCTTGTACGCCGGCGACGCGTGGCTCGCGCCGGGACGATCCGATCTCAGTCTCTCCTCATGCCTGGTCCGAGCGCCACCACGTGCGGGTAACGGGCCGGAGGGATTTTCCTCTCCGGCCTGCAGTCCGCAGGGCCAGGAGACACCGGAACAGGCGCTTCAGCAGGGCGGCCGGCCCCTCTGTGGGGTCGGCCACACCCCCGGTATCCCCGGGTGAGACGTGTCTCTCCCCGCTCGGCGGCAACGAAGCACTCCCCCGGCTTCGTTAGTGTTATTGGTCTGCTGTCGCCCCTTCTGGAGGTCCCCGCCGTGTCCCTGTCCGCCCTCCTGGCCGCGGCCCCGTCCCCCGGTGCCGCCGGCTCGCTGGACGAAGCCGCCGAGCGGGCCGGGAACGCCGCAGGCTGGGTCGAGGAGAACTGGTCCACCTGGCTGAACACCGGTCTTCGCATCATCCTCATCGCGGCCATCGCGATCGTGCTGCGCTACCTGATCCGGCGCGCCCTGACCAACCTCATCGACCGGATGAACCGCAGCGCCCAAGCGGTGGAGGGCACGGCCCTCGGCGGCCTGCTGGTCAACGCGGAACGCCGCCGCCAGCGCTCCGAAGCCATCGGTTCCGTACTCCGCTCGGTCACGTCGTTCCTCATCCTCGGCACCGCGGCCCTGATGATCCTGGGCGCCTTCCAGATCAACCTGGCCCCCCTGCTGGCCTCTGCGGGGGTCGCGGGTGTGGCGCTGGGCTTCGGCGCACGCAATCTCGTCACCGACTTCCTCTCCGGCGTCTTCATGATCCTCGAGGACCAGTACGGCGTCGGTGACACGATCGACGCGGGTGTCGCCTCCGGTGAGGTCATCGAGGTGGGCCTGCGGGTCACCAAGCTGCGCGGTGACAACGGCGAGATCTGGTACGTCCGCAACGGCGAGGTGAAGCGGATCGGCAACCTCAGCCAGGGCTGGTCCACGGCCGGCGTCGATGTCACGGTCCGCCCGACGGAGGACCTGGACCTGGTCCGCAAGGCGATCTCCGAGGCGGGCGAGACCATGACCAAGGAAGAGCCCTGGTCGGAGCGGCTGTGGGGTCCGGTGGACATCCTCGGCCTGGACGCGGTGCTGCTCGACTCGATGACCGTACGGGTCACGGCCAAGACCATGCCGGGCAAGTCGCTGGGCGTCGAGCGCGAGCTGCGCTGGCGCATCAAGCAGGCACTGGACGCGGCCGGTATCCGGATGATCGGCGCCGTTCCCGCCCAGACCGGCGGGGAGTCCACCGCCGACCCGACGGCGGCCATGGCCGCGCCGTCCGCGTACGCGTCGGCGACGTCACCGCAGTCGCTGGCCGCGACCCCGATAGCGCCGCCGAACCTGTCGAAGTGACCGCCGTGCTGCACAGCGCCCCCGCAGGTAACGCTTTGGTTGCCTCGGGGGCGCTTCCCATTGACGGCTCCGCGACGTCGCCATACCTTCCTCTCACCGATAGGAAAGTTTCCTAACAGAGGGGTGCGTCGCTCATGGCCGGAACCACACCGGGAACACCCCGCGTTCTGCGGGCCATGAACGACCGGGCCGCGCTCGATCTCCTGGTCACCCAGGGCCCCCTCACCCGCACGCGCATCGGCGAGCTGACCGGGCTCTCCAAGCCCACCGCCTCCCAGCTGCTGGCGAGGCTGGAGGACGCGGGCCTGGTCCGCTCGACAGGCAGCCAGGGCGGACGGCCCGGACCGAACGCCGTGCTCTACGAGATAAACCCGGACGCCGCCCACGTCGCCGCGCTCTCCGTCGGTCCCACCGGCATAGACGCCGTCGTCGCCGACATCACCGGCACCGTCGTCGGCTCCTGCCGTGTCGAGGCCGACGCCGTCGCCGAGGACGTACGCCACCGCACCGCACAGCTCGTCGCCGAGGCCGTGGACGGCGCCCTGCGTCCGACCGGTCTCGGCCATGACGACCTCGACGGCGTGGTGGTGGGCACACCGGGCGCGATCGACCCGCACACCGGACAGCTGCGCTACGCGCCCCACCTGCCCGGCTGGCACTCCCGCACCCTGCTCGCCGATCTCGCCGAGGTGGTCGGAAGGCCGGTCGTCATAGAGAACGACGTGAACCTCGCGGCCATCGCCGAGCAGTACGCGGGCGCGGCCCAGGACCACGACCACTTCGTGCTCGCCTGGCTCGACGAGGGCGTGGGTGCCGCGATCGTGCTGGGCGGCACCCTCCTGCGCGGCGCCACCGGCGGCGCGGGGGAGATCGGCTACATGCCGCTGCCCGGCGCCCCGCTCGCCCGCGGCGGCGCGGCCGACTGGGCGGGCCCCGACGCGGGGGGCGGCTTCCAGAGCCAGGTCTCCTGCCCCGCCGTGCGCGACCTGGCCGGTGGAAGGCCGCTGACCGAAGCGCTCGCCGACGAGGCCGTGCGGGCCGAGGTCGCCCGCAGACTGGCCACCGGCCTCGCCTCCGTGGTCGCCGTGGTCGATCCCGAACTGGTCGTCCTCTCCGGCCGGGTGGCCCAGGCCGGCGGGGAGGAACTCCGCGAGCGGGTCGAGGCCGAGATGACCGGTCTCGCACTGCCCCGGCCGCTGCTCCGCATCAGCGACATCGAGGGTGACCCGATCCTGACCGGCGCTCTGCGAACGGCCCTCGCCCAGGCGCGCGACAGCGTCTTCGACACCGCCTGAACCACCCGGCATACCACCGCGCCGTCCGTACCCGGTCACGCGTACGGCACCCCCATGCCCGGTGAGCACCTCGTGCCCGGCTCCTCCTCCGTATCCCCGTGCTCCACCGCCCCTCCCCCGCGAAGTCCCGCTGCAAAGGAAGTCCGCCATGGCGCTACGGCGCATTCGTACCCGCGTGCCTCTGGCGCTCGGCGCAGCCGCGTTGCTGCTGTCCGGCTGCGCCAATCCGAGCACCGGCAGCAACACCGACGACCCCACGAAACCGGTCACGCTGAAGTTCTGGCACGGCTGGTCGGCGCCCGGGGAGGTCAAGGCGATCAACGAGAACATCGCCCGGTTCGAGAAGCTCCACCCGAACATCGACGTCGTCTCCACCGGCAATGTGAGCGACGAGACGATCAACCAGGCACTGCGCGCCGGCGGCGGCGACGCACCCGACGTGGTCACGTCCTTCACCACCAACAACGTCGGCCAGTACTGCTCCTCGGGCATGTGGGTGGATCTCGACCCCTTCATGAAGAAGAGCGGGATCGACAAGGCGAAGGTCTTCCCCAAGACCCTGCTGGACTACACGCAGTACGAGGGCGTCCAGTGCGCGACGCCCCTGCTCGCCGACGCGTTCGGCATGTACTACAACAAGGACGCCTTCGAGGCGGCGGGGATCACCCGGCCCCCGCGCACCATGTCCGAGATGAAGGCCGACGCGGTCAAGCTGACGCAGAAGAACAAGGACGGCTCGCTGAAGCGCGCCGGCTTCATGCCGAACTTCCAGCTCTACCAGAACTCCCCCGACCGGATGTTCGCGCAGTGGGGTCCTGAGTACTTCGACGACGAGGGCAAGGCGAAGCTCGCCGAGGAGCCCAAGACCGAGGACTTCTTCACCACCATGCGCGGCCTCACGGACGCGCAGGGCGGCTACCCGGCCATGGAGAGGCTCCGCGCCGGCTTCGGTGACGAGATGTCGTCGCAGAACGGCTTCCTGACCGGCAAACTCGCCATGCACCTGGACGGCGAGTGGCGTGGACTGATGCTCGACGAGGCCAAGGCGGAGTTCGACTGGGCGGTCGCCCCGCTGCCGGTCCCCGACGACCAGGCGGACACCTACGGGCGCGGTTATCTGACCGGCACCGTGGCCGGCATCGCGCACAGCAGCCGGCACCAGAACGCGGCTTGGGAGCTGGTGAAGTACCTGACGATCGACACCGAGCCGGTCGTCCACTTCGCCAACGCGATCCACAACGTGCCGTCCACGTTCGATGCGCTCGAATCGCCCGACCTGGACGCCGATCCGGCCTTCCGCGCCTTCATCGGGATCGCGCAGAACCCGCACAGCCAGGCCGTTCCGCCCTCGAACAACGGCGGGCAGTACATCAACTCGTTCGGGGACTTCTCGCAATCCGTCGAGGCGGGCAGGACCAAGGACCTGCACAGCGCCCTGAAGGAACTCGACGAACAGATCGACGCCGACAACGTCCAGTCGGAAAACTGAGGAGCCGAGTCATGGCACTTTCCCTCTCCACCCCGGCGAAGTCCGCCGAGCGGGCGACGGAACCCGCCCCCCGCAATTCCCCTCTGCGGCGCAAGCAGAACCGCGAGCGGCTGCGCACCCTGGGATTCCTCTCGCCCTGGCTGGTCGGATTCTCGGTCTTCTTCGGCTACCCGCTGATCGCGACCGTCTACTTCTCGTTCATGCACTACAACCAGATCAAGGCGCCCACCTACGTCGGGCTGCGGAACTGGAAGTACGTGCTGGAGCAGATGCCGCTGTTCGGCCCGGCCCTGTGGAACACGCTGTGGCTGGTCGTGGTGATGGTCGCGCTGCGCGTGGTCTTCGGCCTCGGCATCGGCCTCCTGATCACGAAGATCAAGACGGGTGTCGGGCTGTTCCGCACGGCCTTCTACATCCCCTACCTGGCCCCGCCCGTCGCGGCCACGGTCGCCTTCGTCTTCCTCCTCAACCCGTCCACCGGACCGGTCAACGAGATGCTGTCGTGGATCGGCCTGCACGGCCCGAGCTGGTTCAACGACCCGAACTGGTCGAAGCCCTCCCTGGTCCTGCTCTCCCTGTGGGGCATCGGCGACCTGATGGTCATCTTCATGGCCTCACTGCTGGACGTCCCGAAGGAGCAGTACGAGGCCGCCGATCTGGACGGCGCGGGCGCCTGGACGAAGTTCCGCTACGTCACCTGGCCCGCCATCACCCCGATCGTGCTGTTCGCCGTCGTCACCGGCGTCGTGCAGACGATGCAGTACTACACACAGGCCCTCGTCGCGGGAAAGCTCGCCTCGGGCGTCTCCATCGGCCCGGGCACGGTGATCCAGCCCGGCTATCCGGACCACTCCACCCTGACGGTGCCGCAGCTCGTCTATTCGATGGGCTTCCAGAACTTCAACACCGGTGCCGCGTGCGTGCTCTCACTCGTGCTCTTCGCCATTGCCATGGCCGTCACCCTTCTGCTGATGCGCAAGAGCGTCGGCCTCATCCCGGCGGAGGACTGAGATGACCACCACCACCCTGACCAGGCCGGACACCGCCGTGTCGAGCGGTCCGAGCCGCACCGACGCGGCCAGACACCGTCGTAAGCGCATCCTGAACTGGATCGCGGTCCACTCCGTGGCCGTCGCGCTCGCCCTGTTCTTCGTCCTGCCGTTCGTCTTCGTCTTCCTCACCTCGGTGATGAGCGACGGGCAGGCGATGAGCGGCGATCTGTGGCCGGACTCCTGGAACTGGTCGAACTACTCGACGGTCTTCCACACCCCCGGATTCCTCGACTGGTGGCGCAACTCGCTGGTGTACGCACTGCTGGGCACCGTGTTCACGGTCTGCTCATCGGTGCCGGTCGCCTACGCGCTGGCCAAGTTCCGTTTCCGCGGCCGGCGTACCGCGATGATCCTCGTCATCTCCACGATGATGCTGCCGCCGCAGGTCATCATCATCCCGATGTACCTGGTGTGGGCCCAGCAGTTCCACCTCTCGGGCTCGCTGTGGCCGCTGATCATTCCCATGGCGTTCGGGGACGCGTACTCGATCTTCCTGCTGCGGCAGTTCCTGCTCACCATTCCGCAGGAGTACATCGAGTCGGCGAAGGTCGACGGCTGCGGCGAGTTCCGCACCCTCCTCAAGATCGTCGTGCCGATGGCCAAGCCGGGGATCGCGGCCGTGGCGCTCTTCCAGTTCTTCTACTGCTGGAACGACTACTTCGGACCGCAGATCTACGCCGCCCAGAACCCCGGTGCCTGGACGCTGAGCTACGGCCTGGAGTCCTTCAAGAGCGCCCACGCGGTCAACTGGAACCTGACCATGGCCGCGACGCTGCTCGTCATGGCGCCGGTCATCATCGTGTTCTTCTTCGCACAGAAGGCCTTCGTAGAAGGCGTCACCCTCACCGGAGTAAAGGGCTGAGAATCATGAAGCTCGCAGTAGTTGGTGGCGGGTCCACCTACACCCCCGAACTGATCGACGGTTTCGCGCGGCTGCGGGACACCCTGCCGGTGGAGGAGCTCGTGCTCGTCGACCCGGCGGCAGACCGGCTGGAACTGGTCGGCGGCCTGGCGCGGCGGATCTTCGCCAAGCAGGGCCATCCCGGAAAGATCACCACCACCTCCGACCTGGACGCCGGGGTCGCCGACGCCGACGCGGTGCTGCTCCAGCTCCGCGTCGGCGGGCAGGCCGCCCGCAACCAGGACGAGACCTGGCCGCTCGAATGCGGCTGCATCGGCCAGGAGACCACCGGCGCGGGCGGTCTGGCCAAGGCGCTGCGCACGGTCCCGGTCGTCCTCGACATCGCCGAGCGGGTGCGCCGCACCAATCCCGACGCGTGGATCATCGACTTCACCAACCCCGTCGGGATCGTCACCCGGGCGCTGCTCCAGGCCGGGCACAAGGCCGTGGGCCTGTGCAACGTGGCGATCGGCTTCCAGCGCAAGTTCGCCGCGCTGCTCGACGTGACGCCCGGCGAGGTGCACCTGGACCATGTCGGGCTCAACCACCTGACGTGGGAGCTCGGGGTCCGCCTGGGCGGCCCGGACGGCGAGAACGTCCTGCCGAAGCTGCTCGCGGAGCACGGCGACGCGATCGCCGGCGACCTTCGCATGCCTCGGCAGATCGTCGACCGCCTCGGCGTCGTCCCCTCCTACTACCTGCGGTACTTCTACGCCCACGACGAGGTCGTGAGGGAGCTCGGCACGAAGCCGTCCCGCGCGGCCGAGGTCGCCGCGATGGAGAAGGAGCTCCTGGCGATGTACGGCGACCCGGCCCTGGACGAGAAGCCCGCACTGCTGGGCAAGCGCGGCGGCGCCTTCTACTCGGAGGCGGCCGTGGACCTCGCGTCCTCGCTGCTCGGCGGGGGCGGCTCCGCGGTGCAGGTGGTCAACACGTACAACAAGGGGACGCTGCCGTTCCTGCCGGACGACGCGGTGATCGAGGTCCAGGCCCGGGTCGACGGGACGGGCGCGACCCCGCTCGCCGTGCCCGCGCTGGACCCGCTGTACGCCGGGCTGATCGGGCACGTCACCGCCTACGAGGACCTCGCCCTGGAAGCCGCACTGCGCGGTGGCCGCGACCGGGTGTTCAAGGCTCTGATGGCCCACCCCCTGATCGGTCAGTTCGAGTACGCCGAGGCGCTCACCGACAAGCTGATCGCGCACAACCGGGAGCACCTGGCGTGGGCCTGACCGCACATGTGCTCGCGATCGACGCGGGCAACAGCAAGACCGACGTGGCCGTGATCGGTGCCGACGGCACGGTCCTCGGCTCCGCACGCGGAGGTGGCTTCCAGCCGCCGATCGTCGGGGTCGACGTGGCGGTGGACGGGTTGGCGGAGGCGGTCCGGCCCGCACTCGAGCGGGCCGGGGTGACCGGCGTCGAGCATGTGTCGGCCTGTCTCGCCAATGCGGATCTCCCGGTCGAGGAACAGGAGTTGGCCGAGGCGTTGCGGGCCCGTGGCTGGGGCCGGACGGTGGAGGTGCGCAACGACACCTTCGCGATACTGCGCGCGGGGGTCGACGAACCCCGTGGGGTGGCCGTGGTGTGCGGCGCGGGGATCAACTGCGTCGGTATGCGGCCGGACGGCGCCACCGCCCGCTTCCCCGCGATCGGCCGGATGTCCGGTGACTGGGGCGGCGGTTCGGGGCTCGCCGAGGAGGCGATGTGGTTCGCGGCGAGGGCCGAGGACGGCCGCGGCGAGCCGACCGAGCTGGTGCGGACGCTGCCAGGCCACTTCGGGCTCGACTCGATGTACGCGCTGATCGAGGCACTGCACCTGGGGCACATCCCGCACGAGCGTCGGCACGAGCTGACCCCGGTGCTGTTCTCCACCGGCGCGGCGGGCGACCGGATCGCCCGTGATCTGGTGGACCGGCTGGCCGACGAGGTCGTGGCGATGGCCTCGGTCTCGCTCACCCGCCTCGGCCTGCTGGAGGAGGAGGTACCGGTGGTGCTGGGCGGGGGCGTGCTGGCTGCCCGTCACCCGGCCCTGGACGGCCGGATCGCCGAACTCCTCGCCGTGCGCGCCCCGAAGGCGGTGGTACGGGTCGTCTCGGCACCCCCGGTGCTGGGCGCCGCGCTGCTGGGCCTGGACCACACGGGGGCCGCCCCGGAGGCGCACAAGAGACTGCGGGCGCAGTACGTCTGAGGAGCGGTGGGCGTGGGCGTCCCGGCGGTACGGCGCGGGACGCCCCTCGCGTACGGGAACCGATCAGTTGTCCCGGACGTGTTCATGGTGGGGGAGATCAGTCCGCTCGGAGCCGGCCCGGCCGATTGCCTTGATCGTTTGCGCTGGTCCTGATCGAATACGGGGACGACGCGGGATTTGGGCATTCCTGGTGGATACCGGCCCCTGGGGCCATACTTCTGGCCAGGACCAGTCATCCCCCGATCGGCCGGGGGGCCGGGTCGTCGTCAGTGACCGAGGGGGAGGTCAAGTGGCATACCCGCCGAGCGGGACCGCGCTGCGGGAGCCCGAGCCTGATCAGTCGTCCGCGCCCGTGACCGTACCCGCGCCGCGCCGCGGTGTCCCGTCCGTGGCCGTCGAGCGGCTGCGCGCCGCGGCGACGACCGAGCCGGGCAGGCTGCAGATCATCGGCGCCGTACTGGCCCTGCTGGTCGTGGTGTTCGGAGCGGTCACCTATCTGGAGATCTCCGGACGGGCCTCGTCCGCCGACGACGTGGTGACCCGCAGCCAGCCGCTGAGCGCGGACGCCGCGAGCATCTACCGTTCGCTGGCCGACGCGGACACGATGGCGGCGAGCGGCTTCCTGGCGGGAGCGCAGGAGCCCCCGGACGTGCTCGCGCGGTACGACGCGGACATCAAGGAGGCCTCCCGGCTGCTGGTCGAGGCCGCGGCGAGCACCGATGCCTCCACCTCGTCGCACCAGGAGATCACGGCGCTGAGCGAGCTGCTCCCCGTGTACACGGGCCTGGTCGAGCGGGCCCGGGCCAACAACCGGCAGGGGCTGCCGCTCGGCGGCGCCTACCTCCGGTACGCCAACCAGAAGATGACCAACGAACTCCTGCCGGCCGCCGAGCGGTTGTACGCCGCGGAGACCGGGCGGCTCGCCACCGACTCGGCCGACGCACGGCAGTTCCCCTTCCTCTCCCTGGGTGCCGGGGTCGTGGCACTGGCCGCGCTGGTGTGGATGCAGCGGCGCAACTACCGCAGGACGAACCGCGTCTTCAACCACGGGCTGCTCGCGGCGACGGCCGCGGCCACGGTGGTCCTGCTCTGGCTGGCCGTGGGACACACGGTGGCCAGGGCCGAACTGCGCGGCGCGATGGTGCACGGGCAGGCGTCACTCGATGTCCTCAACAAGGCACGGATCAACTCGCTGAAGGCACGCGCCAATGAGAACCTCACCCTGGTCGCCCGTGGTGCAGTACTCACCCCGGACGGCACGCAGGACCAGTACGAGACCGACTACAGCACCGGCATGAAGGCACTCGACGCACAGCTCAAGAGCGCGAAGAAGCTCGCCGACGACGTCACGGGGCGCGAGCCGGTGGGCGACGCCGTCGACGGCGTGTCCGAGTGGCAGGACCGCCACAAGAAGGCCCGGACGACGGACGACCGGGGTGACTACGACAGTGCGCTGCAGCAGGTCATCGGCGCGGAGGACTCCACGGGTGAGTCCTTCGAACAGGTCGACGACGCGCTGGAGCGGGCCCTCGCCCATGAACAGGACGAGTTCGACGCGGCGGCCGACGACGGGCGCGGGGCGCTGGGCGGACTGCCGGCCGGAGCGGCGGTCCTCGCCGTACTGGCTGCGGCCGCCGCGATCGTCGGGGTCAACCGCAGGCTCTCGGAGTACCGGTGAGGGGACGAGGGATGACCAGGGCGAAAGGCTGGGCGCGCGGCAGGCTGCGCGGCTGGGGCGGTGTGACAGGCATGGCGGTGGCCTGTGCCGTCACCGCCTCGCTCACCCTGCTGCCGCTGGCACACGGCGACGGGACGTTCGGCGGGCAGAGCGCGGGCCACGGAGCCGACTCCGCGGTGCCCGCCGAGGCCGAGGAGTGCAAGGACCCGGAGGCGAGCCTGCCGGCGAAGGACTCCGACGGCCCGAGCATCGAGAAGATCAGGGCGCGCGGGAAGCTGATAGCGGGCGTCGACCAGAACAGCTTCCAGTGGGGTTACCGGAACCCGGAGAGCCGCACGCTCGAAGGCTTCGACATCGATCTCGTGCACGCGATCGCGGAGGACATCCTCGGTGACCGCGACGCGGTGATCTTCCGCGCCATCCCCACCAACCAGCGCATCTCCGCGCTGGAGAACGACAAGGTCGACGTCGTCGTCCGGACGATGACGATCAACTGCAAGCGCATCGGCCAGGTGGCGTTCTCCACGGCCTACTTCCAGGCCGGTCAGCAGGTCCTGGCGCCCAGGACGTCCACGATCGACGGCTACGACGAGTCGCTGAAGGGCAAGCGGGTCTGCACGGCGGAGGGCTCGACGGCGTACGACGCGCTGAACGAGAACTCCTTCGGCGCGATCTTCAAGGACGAGCACGACGGGACCGATCAGGACGAGGACCAACTGACCGTCCCCAACCAACTCGACTGTCTGGTGCGGCTGCAGCTCGGCGAGGTCGACGCGGTGGTCACGGACAACGCGCTGGCCGCCGGTCAGGCGGCCCAGGACCCCGCGGTGGAGCTCAAGGGCGACAAGCCGTTCACGACCGAGTACTACGGCGTCGCCGCGAAGCTCGGCGCCGATGACCTGGTGGCCCGGGTCAACCACGTGCTGGACGAGTACCGTCGGGGCGGCGACGGCAGCCCCTGGATGACGTCGTACCGTGCATGGCTGGCGGAGGGGCTGCCCGGCATCGAGGGCCCCCCGGCGCCCAAGTACCGGAACAACTGAACCTGTCCGGGCCCCAGGTCCGGCGGAACGAGCGGAGAGGTGATCGATGGGCGTCGCGGGATCCTTCCCCAGCTTCGCGGGGAGGCCCCCAGGCCCGGTCATGGGCCGGGACGAGGCGGACCGTACGCTGGCCCGGCTCGGTGCGGAGCACGAGGCCATCGAGACCTCGCTCTTCGCCCTGGAGGAACATGCCGGGCGCCGGCTCCTGGAGGGCGCCGCTCTGGCCGGTGTCACCAAGGAACGCTGGGCCTCCACCCAGCAGTCGATCAACCTGCTCTGGAGGTACTTCGACACCTACACCGGGACACTGGCCTCGGCCCGTGAGATCCGGGCCAGGCGCCGTTACCCCGGCAGGAGCGACCTGGTGGCCCTGACCGACCTCCTGCGCGGCGACGGTGTGACCGTGGCGAACCAGGGAGCGGCCGGAGCGGGCGCCCCGCTCACCGGTGCGGCCAGGCTCTCCGAGCGGTTCACGCTGGAGGAGCTGGTCGCCCGTATGAACGACCTGTACGCCCACGCACTGGACATGGTCCTCGCGTCGGACTCCGTGTGGTCGGCGCTGCCCGCCCGGATAGACCTGCTGGCCGCCGAGCTGCGCCGCACCCGCTCGCTGGCGCACTCCGTCGGGGTGCGGCCCGGGGAGCACCCGGCCGGTGACGACCTGGAGTCCATCGCCGAGGAGCTGACCACGCTGCGGGTGCAGGTGGTCTCCGATCCGCTGGCGTTCTGGATGCCGGGCCCCGGCAGCGCCGCGCCCGGCGGAGGGCGGCCCGACACCGTGCGCTACGACCGGGCGGCCCGCGCCCTGGAGGACGTGCGCCGGGAGATCGAGGCGGTGCTCGCGGTCCGGCAGGACGCCGAGCAGCGGCTGCTCCAGGTGCGTGACCTGCTGTCGCGCGCGAACCGTACGCTCGCCGAGGCCCGGTTGGCGCGCGGCGAGGTGCTGGCGAAGATCGCCGCCTCCGAGGTGCCCGCGGTCAGCGGACCGCCGACCGCGTTGCAGGAGCGGCTTGCGACGGCGGCGTCGTACCGCAGGCACTCCCAGTGGAACCGGCTGTCGCCGCTGCTGGAATCGCTGGAGCGGGAGGCGGAGGAGGAGCTGATGCGCGCCCGGGAGTCGCTGACGTCCGTCACCGAGCCGCTCGCGGTCCGTGCGGAACTGCGCGGCAGACTCGACGCGTACAGGGCGAAGGTGGTCCGGCACGGTCTCGCGGAGGACCCGCTCCTGATCGAGCGCTACGACGCGGCCCGACGGATGCTGTGGAGCGCGCCGTGCGATCTGCGGGTCGCCGAACAGGCGGTGCTGCGCTATCAGCACGCCGCCGCGGATCTGCTGACACCGCGCCGTCCGGACGAGCACGACGGACACGGGGAGACATCATGAGTACGGAGTGCCAGCGCCCCTCGTGCGAGGGCAGCTACGAGGACATGGGCGGCGGCGAGCTGTTCTGCGGCACCTGCGGCCTCGCGCCGGTCGTGTCGCCGACGGGCATGGTGAGTTCGCCGCCCACCGGCATCGCGGGCGGCGGCAGGGCGGCCGGCGGCAGGGGGAGCAGCAGCGCCTCGCAGCGGACCGGTTCGCAGGCGTCCGCGCGCTCCTCGTCCCGCTCGTCGACCTCCCGGCGGTCCGTGTCGGGGCGGCTCTCCCGCTCCTTGTCCGGACGCTCCACGTCCCGCTCGGTGTCGGTGCGCTCCTCGGGCACCTCGACGGGCTCCGCCTCCGGGCGCGGCAGGCTGGGCGCGGGCCTGGTGCTCGTCCCCGACGTACCGCGGCCCGATCCGCACACCGCGGTGATGGAGAAGCCCGAGGTCCCCGAGCGGAAGCGATTCTGCTCGCGCTCCGACTGCGGCGCGCCCGTGGGCCGGGCCCGCGGGGAACGGCCGGGCCGCACCGAGGGGTTCTGCACCAAGTGCGGCCACCCCTACTCCTTCGTGCCCAAGCTGCGCGGCGGTGACATCGTGCACGGGCAGTACGAGGTGGCGGGCTGCCTGGCGCACGGCGGGCTCGGCTGGGTCTATCTCGCGGTGGACAGGGCGGTCTCCGACCGCTGGGTGGTCCTCAAGGGCCTGCTGGACACCGGGGACCAGGACGCCATGGCGGCGGCCATCTCCGAGCGGCGCTTCCTCGCGGAGATCGAGCACTCCAACATCGTCCGCATCTACAACTTCGTGGAGCACCTCGACCAGCGCACGGGTTCGCTCGACGGCTACATAGTGATGGAGTACGTCGGCGGGAAGTCGCTCAAGGAGATCGCGAACGAGCGCCGCACACCGGCCGGGAAGCGGGACCCGCTGCCGGTCGAGCAGGCATGCGCGTACGGGATCGAGGCGCTCGAGGCGCTCGGCCACCTGCACAGCCGCAACCTCCTGTACTGCGACTTCAAGGTCGACAACGCGATCCAGACCGAGGACCAGCTCAAGCTCATCGACATGGGCGCGGTCCGCAGGATGGACGACGACGAGTCGGCCATCTACGGCACGGTCGGCTACCAGGCGCCCGAGGTGGCCGAGGCCGGTCCGTCCGTGGCCTCCGACCTCTACACGGTCGCGCGGACGCTCGCCGTACTGACCTTCGACTTCCAGGGGTACACGAACGTCTTCCTGGACTCGCTGCCCGATCCGGACAACATCGAGGTGTTCCGGAGGTACGAGTCGTTCTACCGGCTGCTCGTGCGGGCCACCGACCCGGATCCGGCCCGCCGCTTCTCCTCGGCCACGGAGATGGCGGAGCAGCTGACCGGTGTGCTGCGGGAGGTGATCGCCCTGCAGACGGGGCGTCCTCGCCCGGCGCTCTCGACCCTGTTCGGTGTGGAAATGCGAGTGACGGACACGGAGTTGTTCGCGGAGCTGACCGGCGAGGTGTCGCGGCTCGGCGTGCGGACGGCCCCGTCGGGTAGCACGGGGCGCTTCGGACGCCGCCGGGGTGCGGTAGCCCCGGCAGCCGCCCTCCCCGCCCCGGCACTGACCGCGGCTGCCGCCGCTCCCGCCGTCGCGGCCCCGCAGGCCGTGGGCGCCGCCCCGCTGTACGCGCCCGACACCCATGTCCGGGGCGGGAGCGGGTCCGCGGGTGGCGCGGTGGCGTACGCGCAGCACCGGGCGTCCGTCCCTGCGCCTCGCGCGGCGGTTCCGGACCCCGGTGCGCCACCGGCCGCGTACCCGGGCACCGGTCCCCGGCTCGCCACGTTCGACGCGCGGGCGACCTCGCTGGCCCTGCCGGTCCCCCGGGTCGATCCGAACGACCCCAACGCCGGCTTCCTCGCCGGGGTGATGGCGTCGGCCCCCGCTGAGCTGATCGCCGCCCTGCACTCCGTGCCCGCAGCGTCGTTGGAGACCCGGCTGCGGGAGCTGCGTGCCCGCCTGGAGATGCGTGAACTCGACTCCGCCGTGCGTGCGCTGACCGCGGTGGAGGCTGAGCACCCGGACGACTGGCGGGTCGTCTGGTACCGCGGAATCACCTCGCTGGTGACCGGTGACGACGAGAACGCCGCGCTGTCCTTCGACGCGCTCTACGACGCCTTCCCGGGCGAGCCGGCGCCGAAGCTCGCGCTGGGGGTCTGCGCGGAGGTACTGGGGCAGCTGGACAACGCCGCCGAGTACTACCGCCTGGTGTGGGCGACGGACCCGAGCTTCGTCAGCTCGGCGTTCGGTCTGGCCCGGGTGCAGATCGCCGCCGGGGACCGGGCCGCAGCGGTGCGCACCCTGGAGTCGGTTCCGGAGTCGTCGATCCACTACACGGCGGCCCGGGTGGCCGCGGTGCGGGCCAGGCTCCGTGAGCGGGCCCCCCACGAGCCGCTGATCCACGATCTGTCCGCCGCCGCGGACCAGGTGACCGCCTTGCAGGGCTACGGCCTGGACGCGGTGAGACGTGAACAGTTGTCGGCCGAGGTACTGGGTACGGCACTTGACTGGGTACTCTCCGGTAGTCCCATGGCTCAGCCGGCGGATCCGTCCTCCCCCGCAGCCGCGGGACCGAGGACGGTGCTGGGCAGCGAGCTGGACGAGCGGGGCCTCAGGTCCGGTCTCGAACGCTCGTACCGGATGCTCGCCCGGCTCGCGCAGCGGGGCGACGAGAGGATCGAACTGGTGGAGCGGGCCAACCGTCTCCGCCCCCGGACCTGGGTGTGAAGATGTCACAGAGCCACCAGCAGGCCTCCTTGCCGGGGTGCCCCAGCTGCGAGGAACCGCTGGAGTCGGGCGACCGCTTCTGCGGAGCGTGCGGATACGACCTCTCGGCCGTGCCCGCCCCTCCCGGTGACCGTCCGACGGTCGCCATCACGGTGCCCGCGCAGGGCGTCGCCGCGCCTGTCGCCGCCGGGCAGGTGGAGTGGCCGCGAGCCTCCGAGACCGACAGCTCCGACCTGCCGGCTCCGACGCACCGCCCGGCCGACCTGCCGGGCGTGGACTCGGGCGGAAAGCCCCTGCCCACCGCGGACCGGGCAGCGGTCCGCTTCGACGAGCCGGACTCTCCGGAAGGCACCGCCCCCGGTGGTCCGGACAGCTCCTCGGGCGACTTCGAACTGGCCGCGCCCGACCCCCGTACCGCGGAGCACGCCACCGCCGGTGGCTCGGCGGTCGGCTCCAAGGTCTGCGTGGCCTGCCGCTCGGGCCATGTGGACACCGACGGCTACTGCGAGAACTGCGGCCACGCCCAGCCCCGTGAGCGTGACCACATGGAGCAGGAACTCGGTTCGGTGGCGGCGGTCAGCGACCGGGGGCTGCGCCACCACCGCAACGAGGACTCGTTCGCGGTGTCCTCCACCGCCCTGCCGGACGGTTCCCCGGCCGTCGTCGCCATCGTGTGCGACGGCGTCTCGTCGGCGAGCCGCCCCGACGAGGCGTCGGCCGCGGCGGCGAGCGCGGCCAACGAGTCCCTGCTGGAGTCGCTGCCGCGCGGTACGCATCCGCAGCAGGCGCTGCACGAGGCGATCCTGGCCGCCTCCGAAGCCGTCAACTCACTGGCCCAGGAGCCCGGTCAGGCGCTGGAGCACGATCAGCACCGTCATCAGAACGCCCCGGCCTGCACCCTGGTCGGCGCGATCATGGCGGGCGGCCTGCTCGTCGTCGGCTGGGTCGGCGACAGCCGCGTCTACTGGGTCCCCGAGGACCGCTCCCAGCCGCCGGCCCGGCTCACGGAGGACGACTCCTGGGCCGCGCAGATGGTGGCGGCCGGCCTCATGAACGAGGCGGAGGCGTACGCCGACGAGCGCGCCCACGCCATCACGGGCTGGCTCGGCGCCGACGCGTACGAGCTGGAGCCGCACACCGCGTCCTTCAAACCGGACCGGCCCGGCCTGGTGGTGGTGTGCACCGACGGCCTGTGGAACTACGCGGAGGCGGCTGCGGAGATGGCCGCGGCCGTACCGCCCGAGGCATTCGAACGGCCTTTGCACGGCGCCCAGGTGCTGGTCGGTCACGCGCTGGACGGCGGGGGCCACGACAACGTAACAGTGGCGCTGCTGCCGTTCGCAGTGGCGGCGCGAGGGGCAGGATCGGCCTGAGCCGCACTCGGTCCGCCGGCGCCCTGCCGGCGCTCCGCCCTGTCTCCATGCCCTTCCGTCCCGCGCCCACGTCCCGCGCCCCACGTCCCGCGCGCCCTCAGTCCTGAACTCTGTCCGCATATCTGTCTTCGTCTGACATACGTGGAGCCTCAAGGAGCCGATCAGATGGCCAACTTCTCCAAGTCCAACGTGCCGCAGTTCTCCGTCGAGGTGTACCAGAACGAGTACCTGCCCGAGGGCGGCCGCGACGTCAACGCGATCGTCACCGTCACCTCCACGGGCGGCGGTACGACCGGCGGCGTGCCGCTGGCCGACGGTGTCCCGGCATCCGCGCGCGTCCCGGGGCAGGCTCCGAACGCCGCCGTGGTGCTCATGGTCGACTGTTCGGGCTCGATGGACTACCCGCCGACGAAGATGCGCAACGCGCGCGACGCGACGGCGGCGGCCATCGACACCCTGCGTGACGGCACCCGGTTCGCCGTCGTCGCGGGAACCCATGTGGCCAAGGACGTGTACCCGGGCAACGGGCAGCTGGCGACGGCCGACCCGCGGACCAAGGCCCAGGCGAAGGAGGCCCTGCGTCGGCTGAGCGCGGGCGGGGGCACCGCGATCGGGACCTGGCTGCGGCTGACCGACCGGCTGCTCGGGGCCGCCGAGGTGGACATCCGGCACGGCATCCTCCTCACCGACGGGCGCAACGAGCACGAGTCCCCGGAGGATCTGCGGGCCGCGCTGGACTCCTGTGCGGGCCGGTTCACCTGTGACGCGAGAGGTGTCGGCACCGACTGGGAGGTGAAAGAGGTCACAGCGATCGCCTCGGCCCTGCTCGGCACGTCGGACATCGTCGCCGATCCTGCGGGCCTCGCCGCGGACTTCACACAGATGATGGAGAACGCGATGGGCAAGGAGGTCGCGGACGTCGCGTTGCGGCTCTGGACACCCGTCGGCGTCGAGATCGTGTTCGTCAAGCAGGTGGCACCCACGGTCGCCGAACTGACCGGCCGCCGCACCGAGGCGGGACCGCGCGCCGGCGACTATCCGACCGGCTCCTGGGGCGACGAGTCCCGGGACTACCACGTGTGCGTCAGGGTTCCGGAGGCCGGGATCGGCCAGGAGATGCTGGCGGCCCGGGTCTCACTCATCCTTCCGCCCTCGTCGGACGGCGGCACTCCGCAGACCCTCTCGCAGGGCCTCGTGCGGGCCGTCTGGACGGACGACATGGTCGCGTCGACCTCGATCAACCCCCAGGTGGCGCACTACACAGGACAGGCGGAACTGGCGCAAGTCATCCAGCAGGGACTGGATGCGCGCAAATCGGGAGACTTCGACGGCGCGACGGCGAAACTGGGCCGTGCGGTGCAGCTCGCTTCGGCCTCCGGAAATGCGGATACTGCGAAACTGCTTTCGAAGGTGGTCGACGTCGTCGACGCGGCGACCGGTACTGTGCGACTGAAAGCGAGGGTCGCGGAAGCGGACGAGATGACACTCGAAACGCGCTCGACCAAGACAGTTCGCGTCAAGAAATAGCGGCACGAACGACAACGACACAACCGTACGGAGAGCCGCCCCGGCCGACCGGACGGTGCACCGACAAGCATGGCGGCCTCCGGGCCGGACGAGGAGAGGGGGAAGCGCCGACATGCCGACCTGCCCGAACGGACACCAGTCGGGTTCCGAGGACTGGTGCGAGGTCTGCGGACATCGCATGGCCGGGACGAGCGCGCCCGCGGGCGCGGTCCCGCCGCCGCCTCCCCCGCCGCCCGCGCCCGGTTACGGCTATCCGCCGCCGGGCGGGGAGCCGACCGCACAGGCCGAGCTCTGCCCGCAGTGCCGCACCCCGCGTGAGGCGATGGCGCCGTACTGCGAGGAGTGCCGCTGGAACTTCCTCACGAACACTGCGACGTCGTACACCCCGCTGGCCCCGCAGGGCGGCGCCGGCGGACCGGCGCCCGGGCTGAATCTGCCGCCCGGCTTCCAGGCGCAGCAGGGCCCGCCGCAGCAGCAGCGGGACCCGTTCGAGTACCAGAGCTCCCGGCCTTCCCAGATGAACCGGCCGGCGGAGCCGCTCTCTCCGGAGCAGGCCGGCCGGCCGGGTCCGCCGCCGCCCCCGCCCTCCTTCCAGCAGGGGCCGCCGCCTCCGCCGTCGTTCCAGCAGCAGTCGCCGTCCCCGTTCGAGCCGCAGGGACAGCAGGGCCGGAGCCCGCAGGGGCCCCCGTCCGCGTTCGAACCGCAGGGCTCTCCGTCGCCGTTCGGACCGCAGGGCTCGCCGTCCCCGTTCGAGCCGCAGGGCCGTCCGGGCCAGCCGGGCCAGCAGGTCCCGGGCCAGCACGGACCCGGTCAGGGTGGCCCTGGCCCTCAGGGCCCCGGTCAGCAGGGCCCCGGCCAGCAGGGTCCCGGTCAGCCCGGCCCGCCGTCGCCGTTCGAGCCGCAGCGGCAGGGGCCGCCTCCCCCGCCGTCGTTCCAGCAGCAGTCCGCGCCGCCGGCGCCCCAGCGGCCGCAGGCGCCGGGGACCGGCGGGGGTGACGACTGGATGCTGCCGCCGCCCTCGCAGCAGCAGCCTCCGGCCGCCTTCCAGCAAGGCCCGCAGACGCCACAGGCACCGCAGGCGCCCCAAGCCGCACAGGCGCCCCAGCCCCCGCAGCAGCAGTTCCCCGGCCAGGGCCCCGCCCAGGTCGGACGGGACCAGGGCCCGGGCAGCTGGACGGCCGTCGTCGCCCCGGACCGTGACTACTTCCTGGCGATGATGCAGCGCAGCGGCCCCGAGGCGACCGGGCTCAACCTGCCCGCGTACTCCCCGGAGCAGCACCTTGCGCTCACCGGCAACCAGATCACCATCGGCCGCCGCCGGCACAGCACCGGCGAGTCCCCCGACATCGATCTCGCCGTGCCGCCGGAGGACCCGGGTGTCTCGCACCAGCACGCCGTGCTGGTGCAGCAGCCGGACGGCAGCTGGGCGGTCGTCGACCAGAACTCCACCAACGGCACCACGCTCAACGGCGCCGAGGACCCGATCCAGCCCTATGTCCCCGTCCCGCTGCAGGACGGCGACCAGGTGCATGTCGGGGCCTGGACGACGATCACGGTCCGCCGCGACTGACCTGACGGGGCAACCCCGCCCGCCGATACGGACCGGGGTCCTAGGACCCCGGTCCTCGGCCGGTGCGTCTGCGACCATGGACGGGTGACAGAGATTCCGCGCGACACGCTTCAGGAGCAGACCTTCTACGAGCAGGTCGGCGGCGAGGAGACGTTCCGGCGCCTGGTCCACCGCTTCTACCAGGGCGTCGCGGACGACCCGCTGCTGCGGCCGATGTACCCGGAGGCGGACCTCGGCCCGGCCGAGGAACGGTTCGCGCTGTTCCTGATGCAGTACTGGGGCGGTCCGCGCACCTACAGCGACCAGCGGGGTCATCCCCGGCTGCGGATGCGGCACGCCCCGTTCCAGGTGGACAGGGCGGCGCACGACGCCTGGCTCGGCCACATGCGGGTGGCGCTCGACGAGCTCGGTCTTCCACCCGAGCACGAGCGGCAGTTGTGGGACTACCTCACCTACGCCGCCGCCTCGATGATCAATACCGCGGGCTGAGCCGGTGTGCGGAATCCGGTGCTCCGCAGCCGAATAACGGTCACGATCCCATCAAGGTGCGCCCACAAGCGGTTTCCAGGAGCCCGTGCACTCTGAAAGCATCCGTTACACGCCGGGGGGCGTGCGGGGCGTGCGGCTGCTGAGGTTCGGGGGATCAGGTGACGGGGTTCGTCCTTCTGCGGGTACGTGCGCACCGGCTCCTGCTCAGCGCGGCGGTCCTTGCCGTCCTGCTCACCACCTGTGTGCTGGCCTCGCTCACCGCGTTCTCCGGTTCCATAGGTGACGCCGCCCTGCGGCACACGCTCACCCACCGCTCCGCCGAGCAGGCCACCCTCTTCGTCTCCGCCGACATGGACCGGGACAAGCGCGAGGAGGCCGACGCCACGGTGCGCCGGACGGCCGGCGACACGTTCGACGGGCTGCCGGTCACCGTAAGGAAGCTGGAGAGCTCGGGGCCGTACGCGCTGCCGCGCGGCCTCCAGGCGCCTGCCGCGAAGCGCGGCCAGCCCGACCTGACGCATCTCGCCTCGCTCGACCGCAGCCGTGTCCGCCTCACCGCGGGACGCATGCCGGACGCCGGGGCCGGGGGCGCGAAGGAACCCGTGCAGGTGGCACTGCCGCGCACCGCCGCCGAGGCTCTGAAGCTGAAGCCGGGCTCCCGCATCACCCTCACCGACCGGCTGAACGAGGTACCGCTGCCGGTCGAGGTTACGGGTCTCTACGAGGCGTCCGACCTGGACGACCCGTACTGGCAGCTGGACCCGCTCGGCGGGCGCGGCACCCGCAAGGTCGTCTTCACCACCTACGGCCCCCTGCTGGCCGACCCTGCCGTCCTCGGTTCCGGCCGGGTCAGCGCCGGTCCGGTGTCCTGGCTGGCCGCCGCCGACTTCCGTACCGTGACGACCGGCCGGACCGACGCGCTGCACGAGGCATCGACGAACGGGCCGAAGGCACTCTCCGCCTCTACGGTGTTCGGGGACGGGGTGACGGTGCGGACCTCGCTGCCGACCGTCATCGACCAGATCGAGCGGGCGCTGCTGGTGTCCCGCTCGACGATCATGATCGTCGCCGTGCAGCTGGTCCTGCTCGCCGGGTACGCCCTGCTGCTCGTGGCCAGGCTGCTGAGCAGCGAGCGTGGCGGCGAGACCGAACTGCTGCTGGCCCGGGGCGGATCCAGGGGCCGGATCGCCGCGCTGGCCGCGATCGAGGCGCTGCTGCTCGCGGTGCCCGCCGCCGTCGTCGCGCCGCTCCTCGCCGGTCCGCTGACCAGGCTGCTGGCGAACCGGAGCGAGCTCGGCCGCATCGGGCTGCGGCTCGACGGCGGAGTGGACGGCACGGTCTGGCTGGTGGCGGGCGCCGTCGCGCTGGCGTGCGCGCTCGCCGTGGTGGCGCCCGCCCTGACGGCGGGCGCGGGAGGGCGCCGGGGCTCCCGGGCCGCGTCGCTGCCCACACCGGTGCGGGCGGGCGCCGACATCGGGCTGCTGCTCATCGCCGGGGTGGCGTACTGGCAGCTGGACCGGCAGACCGGGGCGTCCGGCAGCGGTGCGCTCAGCGGCGACCGGAAGGGCGAGCTCGGCATCGATCCACTCCTGGTCGCCGCCCCCGCGCTTGCCCTGCTCGCGGGCACCGTGCTGACCCTGCGTCTGCTCCCCCCTGCCGCCCGGCTCGCGGAACGCCGTGCGGCGGGCGGCCGTGGACTGTCCGCGGCCCTGGCGGGCTGGCAGTTCAGCCGCCGGCCGCTGCGGGGAGCCGGACCGGTGCTGCTGCTGGTCCTGTCGGTCGCGATGGGCATGCTGGCCATCGGCCAGAGCGCGTCCTGGGACCGTTCGCAGCACGACCAGGCGGACTTCAGGTCGGGCGCGTCGGTGCGCATGGTTGGCGCGCTGTCCGGCGATACGGCGAAGGCCGCCGCGTACACGGACCTGCCGGGCGTGCGGGAGGCGGCTCCCGCGTTCCGCACGACGGCCGATCTCTCCGGCGGGCGGACGGCCGAGGTGCTCGCCCTGGACACCGTGCACGCGGACGAGCGGATGCTGATGCGCGAGGACCTCTCCGGCACGTCACCGCAGGAGCTGTTCGACGCGATCGCCCCGCCGAGGACCGCGCGGACCGGGGTCGTCCTGCCCGAGGGCAGTGAGCGGGTGCTGTTCGATCTGCGGGTCAGTGACACCTCGGCGCCCGGCGGGAAGTCCCCGTCCGGTTCGACGGCGCTGGTCAGTGTGTTGCTGGAGGACCGTTACGGCATCGGGTACCGGATCGGGGCGGGCACCGTCCCCGTCGACGGCCGCGCGCACGCCGTGTCCTTCCCCGTGGCGGCGTCGGGTGAACTGGCGGTGACCGGCTTCGAGCTGGACGGTGATGTGCCCGCCGTCCGCTCCGAGAAGCGGCTGGTCTCCGTGGCGGGGCTCCGCGCCCTCACCGCGGACGGGAGCGAGCAGCCGGCGCCCCCTTCGGCGGGGGTGCGCTGGCAGGCCGCGACGACCGTGTCCGAGAACAGCGAGTCGCGCCCCGGCGAGACGGCTCAGGAGGTGACCGGCTCGGGCGCCGCCCCGTCCTTCCGGTACGGCACAGGGGCCACCCCGCCGGACGACTCCTTCTTCGGCGGCGGCGCCGCGGCCGGCACCCTCCGGATCACCGCTGTCCGCCCGGCGGCCCCCGCGCTGAAAGCCGTGGCCACCGACGCGTATCTGACGTACGCGGGGGCGAAGCCTGGCCAGGAGATCGACCTCACGCTGGCGGGCAACACGGTCCGGGTCACTCTCGTGAAGTCGGTGCGGCAGCTCCCGACCACCGGCCCCGGGGCGGTCGCCGGCGTGCCCGAGGGCGCCTCGGAGGAGTCGTCCACGAAGGCGGGCGGCAGTCTGCTGCTGGACCTCAGGGCGGTGTCGGAGGTGCTCGCCCACAGGTCGGGGGCCACCCTCGCGCCCACCGAGTGGTGGCTGAGCACCGCACCCGGCGACGGCGCGGAGGTGGCGTCGGAACTGCGCGCGCTGCCCGGCACCGATCCCGCGCAGGTACGGGTCCGGGACGAGGTGGCGCGGGAGCTGGCCGACGACCCGCTGGGGGCGGGCCCGCAGTCCGCGCTGCTGGCCGTCGCCGTGGTGGCCGCCGCGCTGGCCGCGGTCGGGTTCGCCGTCGGCCTCGTGGGCTCGCAGCGCGAACGGGCCGCCGAATTCGCGGTGTTGCGGGCGCTCGGCGCGCCCCGCCGCCGGCTGGCCCGGATGATGGCCGCCGAACAGGGCGTACTGATCGCCCTGGCCCTGCTGATCGGTCTCGCCCTCGGGGCGGTGCTCACCAGGGCCGTCGTGCCGCTCGTCGTACTGACCGGGCAGGCCGCCAGGCCCGTACCGGACGTGCTGGTGCTGCTGCCCGCCGGACAGGTCGCGGTCCTGCTCGCCTCGGTCGCCGCACTTCCGCTGCTGATCGTCGCGGCGACCACACTGCGCCGCGCAGATCCTGCGGTGTCGCTGCGCCACCAGGGGGACAACTAGATGAACGCCGCCAAGATCCCGGCCGCCTGCGCTCCTTGGGTGCGTACGAGGCTGCGTACCGCCCCCGGCATCTCCGCCGCCCTGGCGGTCCTGGTGTTCCTGACCGCCTTCCTCGCCGCCGCGTTCCCGCGTTCCGTGGACGCGTACGAGACGAAGGCGCTGCGCCATGACGTCACGACCGCTTCGCCGGGGCAGAGCGTGCTGGAGGTGACGACGCTGCCGCCCGCGCTCGGGCAGGCGCCCTCGGTCCGTGAGAGCGCGATGCGGGAGAAGGCCCTGTCGTCGGCCCACCGCGCACTGATCAAGGTGCTCCCCGATCCCGTACGCGCCGATGTGCCCGCCTCGTCGTACGGGGTGCACACCACGAAGCCCCTCGTCGCGGACGAGCCCTGGCTGCCCCGCCCCGACGCGGTGCCGCCCCGGCTCACCTACGCCGCCCCGTCGGCGCTCGCCGACCACGGCACCCTGCGGTCGGGGCGCTGGCCCGTGGCGCGGGACGCGGTGACGCTGGACACCCGTGAGGTGGAGGCGGCCGTCACCGAGGAGACGGCCACGGAGCTGAAGATGAAGCCGGGCTCCACCGTCTCGGTGCCCACCCTGCGCGGGGCGCCGCTCACCGTACGCGTCACCGGCATCGTCACTCCGCTGCACCCGAAGAGCGGCTACTGGGCGGTCGACCCGCTGTTCCGCGCCCCGTCCCTGGTCAGGGACCCCGGGTCCCCGACGCCTGTCTTCTACTGGCGGGGCACGCTGCTCCTGCCTCAGGACACAGGTCCGGCGCTGCTCGCCACCACTGGCGAGCCGGAGATGTACTGGCGCCTCGCACCGGACGCCTCGGGCCTCACATCGGCCGACGTACCCGGGCTGGAGACCGGCGTCGCGGCGGTGGAGAACGGCCCCGGGCTGCTGGAGCTGCGCGACATCGCCGGGCCGAACACCACGCTCACGACCGACCTCGACGCCATCCTCGGCGCCTATTCCTCGATGCGCGCCTCCATCGGCCCCGTCGTCACGGTCGCCGCCGTCGGCATCGGCGTGGTGGCCGGCGTCGTCCTGCTGATGACGGGCGGGCTGATCAGTGCCCGCCGCCACCACGAGCTCGCCCTGCTGCGCTCCCGCGGCGGCTCGCTGCGGGGCATGAGCGGGCGGCTGCTCGCCGAGACGGCGGTGGCCGTGGTGCCGGCGACGGCGCTCGGTCTGCTGGCCGCCGTGCTGCTCGTCGGCGAGGCCCGGTTCCTGCCCGCCCTGACGGGTGCCGCGGCCGTCGCCGCCCTCGTCTGCGTGGTGCTGCCGCTCCGCACGGCCCTGCACCACCGCAGGCCGCTGCTGCACGGCGCCCGCGACGACGTGATGAACGCCAGGCCCACCCGGCGCCGTACGGTGACCGAACTGACCCTGCTCGTCCTGGCGGTCGGCGCCGTCGCGGCACTGCGCCGCCGCGGTACGTCGACGGGCGCGGGCGCCGATCTGCTGGTCAGTGCCGCGCCCGTCCTGGTGGGGCTGATCGCCGCACTCGTTCTCGTACGGCTGTATCCACTGCCGCTGCGGCTGGCCGCGCGCCCCGTGGCGCGGCTGCGCGGAGCGGTCGGCTTCCTGTCACTGGCCCGTGCGGGCCGGGCCTCGTCCAGCGGCACGCTGCCCCTGCTGGCCCTGCTGATCGCACTGACCACGGCGGCGTTCGGCGGCTCGGTGCTCGCGGGGGTCGCGGACGCGCGTGACGAAGCGGCGCTGCGGGCGGTCGGCGCGGACGCCAGGATCAGCGGGGAGGGCGGGCTGTCCCCGGTCTCAGACGGCCTCATCCGTCAGGTGCGGGAGATGGACGGCGTCGACGACGTCGCGCCCGTACGCATCGAGTACGCGACTCCGCTCGCGGCGTCCGAGGACGTCAGGTCGGACACGAAGCGCGCCACCCTCATGGGCGTCGAACCGAATTCGTACGCGCGCCTGGCCCGCGGCACCGGGCTGCCGGCCTTCCCCACGGCCTCGCTGAGGAACGGTCAGGGGCAGGACGGGGCGCTTCCCGCGATCGTCTCGCCCGCGCTCTCGGAGCGGCTCGGTGAACAGCCGCGCACCATCCGGTCGCAGGCCGGGGACATCACCGTGCGGGTCGCCGGGGTGCTCCCGCGCACCTCCGCGGTGAGCGATTCGGAGTTCCTGATCGTCGACGCGAAGGGGCTCGCCCTGGCGGACCCCACGACGCTGCTGGTCACCGGGTCCTCGCTCGACGGCCGGCAGCTGCTGGCCGCCGCGCGGGAGGCGGGACCGGAGTTCGGGGTGCGGCTGCGGTCGGCGGAGCGCGAGCGGTTCGTGGACACCCCGATGCAGTCGGGCGCCGAACGGATCTACGGGGCGGCTGTCGTGGCGGGCGCCGGATACGCGCTGCTCGCCGTGCTTCTCTCCCTGCTGCAGACCGCGCCGGAGCGCACCACGCTCCTGGCCCGGCTGCGCACCATGGGGCTCACCACCCGGCAAGGGCGGCGGCTCCTCGCGTTCGAGGCGATGCCGCAGGCGCTGCTGGCCGCCTTCGGCGGGCTCCTCGTCGGCTGGGCGACCATCGCCCTGCTGGCCCCCGGCATCGACCTGGGCGCGCTGGCACTGGCCGGCGGCGACCCCTCGACGCCGCAACCGGCTTCACTGCGGGCCGACCTCCGGTCGCTGGCGCTTCCGGCGGTCGGTGTGGTCGTCCTCGCCGCCGCCGTTGCCGGTGTCCAGGCGTGGTGGGCGAGCCGCCGTGGCTCGATCAAGGAACTCAGGGCAGGAGACACCCGGTGACATCATCGACAGAGACCACCCTGGCGGAACTCGAGCAGCGGGCCGCCGCACGCCGCGACCGGCCTTCGTACGGGCACGACGCCCTGATCGCCTGCGACCGGCTGGTGCGCATCTTCTCCACGGACGGTGTGGAGGTGCAGGCGCTCCAGGGGCTCGATCTGCTGGTGACCGAGGGCGAGTTGATGGCTCTGGTCGGCGCCTCGGGCAGTGGGAAGTCGACTCTGATGAACATCCTGGCGGGTCTGGACGTCCCCACGGCCGGGTCGGCGAAGGTGGCGGGCTGCGACCTGCTGGCGATGGGTCAGAAGGAACGGCTGCGCTACCGCCGTAACGTCGTCGGGTTCGTCTGGCAGCAGACCTCCCGCAATCTGCTGTCGTATCTGACCGCCGTCCAGAACATCACGCTCCCCATGCAGCTGCGCGGGGGCGGCCGGAACCGCGAACGGGCCGCGCGGGCCGAGTCGTTGCTGACGATGCTGGACGTCGCGGACTGCCGCGACCGGCGCCCCGCCCAGATGTCCGGCGGCCAGCAGCAGCGGGTGGCCGTCGCGGTCGCCCTCGCCAACAACCCCTCGGTGCTGCTCGCCGACGAGCCGACCGGTGAGCTGGACTCCGCGACGGGCGAGCAGGTGTTCGCCGCGTTCCGCCGTGCCAACGAGGAGCTCGGCACGACGATCGTGATCGTCACCCACGACCAGGCGGTGGCGAGCGAGGTGCGCCGTACGGTCGCGATCCGCGACGGCCGTACGTCCTCCGAAGTGCTGCGGCGCACCGAGGTGGACGCGGCGACGGGGCAGGAGTCCCAGGTGGCGCGGGAGTACGCGATGCTCGACCGGGCGGGCCGGCTGCAGCTGCCCGCCGACTACACCGAGGCGCTGGGCATGGAGCACCGGGTGATGCTGGAGCTGGAGCAGGACCACATCGGGGTGTGGCCGGACGCCGCGAAGGAGTAGACCCGGCGTCGTGAGGACCGCGGACGAGCGCGCCGGAGGCCCGGTACAGGAGCCTCAGACGGTCCCGACCGTCACGGCGAGCGTGCCGAGGCCGCCACCCGCGCCCCGCAGGGCGATCGAGCCGAACGGCGTACGCAGCCGCAGCCACGAACCGGCCGTGAGCAGCGCGACGGGGAAGTCCGGCGCCGGGCGCAGGAAGCCGAGGGACTGGGCGGCGTGCACGGCGCGCAGCGGCAGCTCCGTGTCCCCGACCGTCCGGGACCAGATGTCGCGGCCGATCAGGTCGCGTTCCGCCCGGGTGCGCCGGTCCTCGGGCAACGCCGCGTCGCGGGACCGGAATTCGGCCACGGCGTCGGTGAGCCGGGTGCGCAGGTCGACGGGCCCGGGCAGTCCGGGACGTTCCTGCCAGCCGCCGCGCGGCGGCAGCATCCCCGCCCACGGGGGCCCGGTGACAGGAGCCGGCAGCGCGCTCACGCCGGCCGGGTCGTCGACTCCGTCCGTGTTCAGAGATTCGAGGAGTTCACCGGCCGAGACCGTGACGTCGAAGTCGTGGGCCCCTGACAGCCGGGCCGTCCGGATCGCGAGGACCTCGAACG
>NZ_JBHWZS010000065.1:0-34116 GCF_042728155.1 Streptomyces sp. NPDC060209 | reverse complement strand
ATGGGCGTACGGCCCCAGGCGCGTTTCTGGTACACCAAAGGGCCCGGGTGGCCATGTCGGCTCTCCCGGGCCCTTCAGTGCGCTCTTACGGACGTCAGGCGGTCGTACGCCCGCCGCCGGCCAGACGCGGCAGGATGCGGAAGCCGATACCACCGGCGATCATCGTCGCGGCGCCGATCAGCAGGAACGTGGTCTCGGCCGCACCGGTCTCGGCGAGCTCGTCCTTGCCCTTGCCCTGCTCGACCGGCTGGTTGCCGACACTGTCCGTGTCGGTGTTGTCACCGGCGTCCGGGTAGGACGGGTCGGCCGGGGCCGAAGGGTCACTCGGGTCGTCCGACGGGTCCGACGGGTCCGTCGGGTCCGTGGTGGGCGGGTCCGACGGGTCGGTCGGCTCCGTGGGGTCCGTCGGGTCCGTGGGATCCGTCGGGTCCGTGGGATCCGTCGGGTCCGTGGGATCCGTCGGGTCCGTCGGGTCGGTCGGGTCCGTGGGATCCGTCGGGTCCGTCGGGTCCGTCGGGTCCGTGGGATCCGTCGGGTCGGTCGGGTCCGTGGGATCCGTCGGGTCCGTCGGGTCCGTGGGATCCGTGGGGTCCGTCGGGTCCACCGGGTCACCCGGGTTGGTCGGGTCGCCCTCGCCGAAGGCGCTCACGCCGACCTCGAGGCCTTCGTTGTCCGCCTCGGCGTTGACGCCGACACCGGCGATGTTGACGTCGATGCCCACGGCCTGGGCCGCACCCGCCGCAGTGAGCGAGGCACCCGCCGCGATAACCGCACCAGCGGCTATCCGCGCGACGCGGATTCGCGTCTTCTTGGTCATCTGTTGCTACCCCCAGTAGCTGATCTCGTCGATGGAGCAGCCATATGCGGTCCACGGCCCTGCGGGGTCACACCTTCTGCAGGGCCACGCCGTACCGTGGTCATCCCGCCCGCCCCCGATCACACCTGTCCCAGACATACGCGTGCTGCTCTAGCACCCTGTCCAGAGATAAGGACTACGTCAAGGCCGTTCCGGGGGTATACGGGCCGCTATGGGGGTTCTTGACGGCTATTCGGAATCACGACTGTGACTCATTCGCCACATCTTCCCCTCAACTCCCTTGCGCACACGCCGGGGTGAAAACGCGGGCGGGCCCGGACAGGAAAGCCTGTCCGGGCCCAACAGCCTTACGGCCGAAGCTACTTCTCGCTCTGCTTGCGCCAGCGGATGCCCGCCTCGATGAAGCCGTCGATCTCGCCGTTGAAGACCGCTTCCGGGTTGCCCATCTCGAACTCCGTACGCAGGTCCTTGACCATCTGGTACGGGTGCAGGACGTACGAACGCATCTGGTTGCCCCAGGAGTTGCCGCCGTCACCCTTGAGCGCGTTCATCTTCGCCTGCTCCTCCTGGCGGCGGCGCTCGAGGAGCTTCGCCTGGAGGACGTTCATGGCGGAGGCCTTGTTCTGGATCTGCGACCGCTCGTTCTGGCAGGAGACGACGATGCCGGTCGCCAGGTGGGTCAGGCGCACCGCGGAGTCCGTGGTGTTGACGCCCTGGCCGCCGGGGCCCGAGGAGCGGTACACGTCCACACGCAGCTCGGACTCGTCGATCTCGATGTGGTCCGTCTGCTCGACCACCGGCAGCACCTCGACACCCGCGAAGGACGTCTGGCGGCGGCCCTGGTTGTCGAAGGGCGAGATCCGGACGAGCCGGTGGGTGCCCTGCTCGACGGAGAGCGTGCCGTAGGCGTAAGGCACCTCCACCGCGAAGGTGGTCGACTTGATGCCGGCCTCTTCGGCGTACGCCGTCTCGTAGACCTCGGTCTTGTAGTTGTGCCGCTCGGCCCAGCGGAGGTACATGCGCTGAAGCTTCTCGGCGAAGTCGGCGGCGTCGACGCCACCGGCCTCGGCACGGATGGTGACCAGGGCCTCGCGCGCGTCGTACTCGCCGGAGAGGAGCGTGCGGACCTCCATCTCGTCCAGCGCCTTCCGGACCGACTCCAGCTCGGTCTCCGCCTCCGCTCGCGCGTCGGCGTCACCCTCGTCCTCGGCGAGCTCGAAGAGGACCTCGAGGTCGTCGATGCGGCCGCGGAGGGTCTCCGTCTTGCGGACCTCGGCCTGGAGGTGCGAAAGCTTGCTGGTGATCTTCTGCGCCGCCTCCGGGTCGTCCCAGAGGGACGGCGCCGCAGCCTGCTCCTCGAGCGCGGCGATGTCGCCCCTCAGCGCATCCAGGTCCAGGACGGCCTCGATCGACCCCATGGTCGAGGAGAGGGACTTCAGCTCTTCGGAAATATCGACGACTGCCACGGGTCCAGCGTAACGGCTGGACGAGTGAACCTGTCCCTCCCCCGGATCCCGGCCCCTCCGGGACGCCTCTCAGGGGACTGTCGGCGCCGAATTCCGCGTGTCCTCCGGGGCCGAGCCCGGGTCGTCACCACTCGTGGCGAGCCAGCCGCCCACCCCTATCGCCGCGCACAGGGCGACGGCGGCGACACCCAGGGTGATCCGGCGCTTACGGACTGCCGCCGACTTGTTCCGGGCCGAACCCGGGCGCGGCCGGCCGGGGGCGCGCGGGGCGCGGGCCGTACCGAGGGGGCCACCGGAGAGTTCGTCGGGGGCGGGGACGCGCATGCTCGTGTGGGTGTCCCGGTTGGAGTCCGGGGAGGAGCCGGGCACCAGCGGGACCGCGCCACGGCGGCGGGGCTCCTCGGGTGCCGGGGTGTACTGCTGCTCGTCGTACGTCTGCGGTTCGGCCTCGTTGTCCGGCTCGTCGACGTCGAGCGGAGGTATCCCGGACAGGAGCGGAAGCAGCTCCCGCAGCCGGGTCGCGAGCTCGGAGGCGCGCAGCCGGGAGGCCGGGGCCTTGGCCAGGCACTGGACCAGCAGCTGCCAGAGCTCCTCGGGGATGCCCGGGAGCGGGACGACCGTCTCGGTCACATGGCGGCGCAGGACGGCCCCGGGATGGCCGCCGCCGAAGGGGGTGAAGCCGGCGAGGAGTTCGTAGAGCACGGTCGCGAGGGCGTAGATGTCGACGGCGGCGCGCGGCGGTAGGCCCTCGACGATCTCGGGGGCCAGGTAGTCCGGCGTACCGATGATCTTGGTCGTCTTGGTGCGGCGCGGGGTGTCGATCAGCTTGGCGACGCCGAAGTCGGTGAGCAGCGCGGGATGCGAACCGCCGGGGCCGAGCGGGCCCTCCATGTCGAGCAGGATGTTCTCCGGCTTGACGTCGCGGTGGACCACTCCGGCGCGGTGCGCGGCGGCGAGGCCGTCGGCGACGTCCGCGATGATCGCCGCGGCGGCCTCGGGCGCGAGGCGGCGCTCCCGGTCCAGGCGGGTGCGCAGATCGGTGCCCCGCACGAGGTCCATCACCAGGGCCAGGTCGGTGCCGTCCACCACGAGATCGCGGACGGCGACGACGTGCGGATGGCCGAGCCCGAGCAGCGCGGTGCGTTCCTGTACGAAGCGGCCCACGAGCTCCTGGTCGGACGCGAGGTCCTCGCGGAGCAGCTTGATGGCGACCGGGCCCTCGGGCCCCTCGCCGAGCCACACCGTGCCGGCGCTGCCGCGCCCCAGGATCTGGTGGGCGGTGTACCGGCTGCCGATATTCCGTGCCAAGACTGCTCCCTCAGCGGCTGGCGTTGACCCCCGGTCGACAAAGTTACGCGGCGAACGGGGTGTTGCGTGCCCGGGATGGCGCCAACCTTCACTTCTGCGGGCGAATTGGGCCCGCAGAAGTCGACAAAGACACAGAGTGGGGGGTTTTACTGACCGGTAGTGCCGCCTGAGTCGCTCCCACCGAGCTCCTTGAACCAGTCGGTGACGTTGCTGATGCCGTCCCCTATGGCGTCCCAGAAGCTCTGGCCCTGGGCGATCCAGTCCTGAAGCGGTGTCAGCTCCCAGATGAGCCAGGCGGCGACGATCAGCAGCACCACCGAGAACAGGCACCCCTTGAGGCAGCCGAGCCCGGGGATGCGCATCGGGTTGGCGCCGCGCTGCCTCGGCTGGCGCGGGGCCGGCGGCTGCGGCGCCGGCTGCTGCGGGGGCGCGTACTGCTGCCGCTGCTGGGGCTGCTGCTGCGGCTGGTAGCGCTGGGGCTGCTGCTGCGGGTACTGCTGGGCGCCCTGGGGCTGCTGGCGCTGCGGCTGCTGGTGCTGGGGCTGCTGCTGGCCCTGCGGCGGCTGCTGGCGCTGAGGCCGGCGGCGCAGCGGGTCCTGGCTCGGGTCGAGGTACTGGACCTGCGTCTGCTCGTTGCGGTCCCGGGCGGCCCGGAGCTGGGACTGCCAGGGGTGCGGCTCGTCGGGCCGCGGAGAGCCGTCCGGGCGCGGCGGTACGGGCGGCATCATCGCGGTCGGGTCGGCCTGGCCGCCCCCGCCCGGGGTCTGCTGCATCACGCTGGTCGGGGCCGCCGGGTCGTACGAGCCCGCGTTGCTCGGCAGCACCTGGGTCTGGTCGGCCGCGCCCGGGGTGTCCGGGACGGCGGCGGGCGCCGGGTCGGGGGCGAGCAGGGCGCCCACACCCTCGGCGGCCGCGATCTGCGCCGAGTTCGCGTGCACGCCGACGCCCGCGCCGACGGTCCGCAGCGCGCGGGCGAGGTTCACGGCGCTGGGCCGCTGGTCCGGGTCCTTGCGCAGGCAGCGCTCTATGACCGTCCACAGCGGCTCGGGGATGTTGCCGGGGCGGCGGGGCTCCTCGCTGAGGTGCCGGTGCAGGACCTCGAGGGCGGTGCCCCCGGCGAACGGCGGACGGCCGGTGACCAGCTCGTAGAGCAGGATGCCCGCGCCGTAGATGTCCACGGCGGAGGTCTGCGGACGGCCTTCGGCGGACTCGGGCGCCACATAGGCGGGCGTGCCGACGAACTCGTGGGTCCGGGTCAGCCCCGGAGAGTCCGCCAGGCGCGCGATGCCGAAGTCGGTGAGCATCGGGTGCATCTCGCCGTTGCGCTCGTCGAGGAGCACGTTGGCGGGCTTCAGGTCACGGTGCACGACACCGTCCGCGTGGCTCGCGGCCAGCGCGTCCGCGATCTGGGCCGTGAGCAGCGCGGCGGCGACCGGGGTGAGCGGACCGTTCTCGCGGAGATAACGGTGCAGGTCGGGGCCGTCCACCAGGTCCATCACCAGGGCGAGGAGATCGCCCTCGACGACGAGGTCCCGGGTGCGCACGATGTTCGCGTGGGTGAGCCGCAGCAGCACGGAGCGCTCACGCAGGAACCGCATCACGACATCCGCGTCGTTGGCGAGCTCCTCCTTGAGCACCTTGATCGCAACGGTCTCGCCGGGCTGCCCGGCGACGGCCGCCTCGGCACCCGCGGTCTCCCGCTGGCGGGCTCGCCAGACGGTGCCCGTGGCGCCGCGTCCGAGCGGCTCCTCGAGCAGGTACTTGCTGCCTACCGGCCGCACGTCATGCGCTCCCTGCTGGTCGTTATGCTTGCGGTCCCCCCGGGCCCGCCCGGATGTTCCGGCCCACTCTAGTGCCGCCGTACGGGGCACCGGTCGGTCGTCCTCCGGTCGTGTTGCCGCTGTGTCAGCGGGAAGACGCACACACGGAAGAGTTGGTTGCCGAACGAGTGTGCAGTACGTCCCCGGCAGGACCAAGCAGGCACTTTTGCACCCACACTCGGCCATTCAAGATCACTAAGCGGCCACCCCCGGGCGTGTTGTCAGTGGCAGGTGCGAGGATGCCTGCAGCACGGAACCGTGGGGTCGGGAGCCTCACGTTCCGTGACGACCTGTACCGGACGACGCGTCCGTGCCGGGTGGGGGGAATCACAGGGCATTTCCCCTGCCGGGCACCCCGCGCAGAAGGGACCGCTGACGGCGATGCAGATCCGGCTGACCGTCCTCGCGCCGCGCAGCGGCCAGACCCCGGCGCGCGCCTGCGACGTGCTCGTGACCGCCCCGGCCGGGACGGCTCTCGCGGCCGTCGCCTCCGGCCTGGCCACGGCGGTCTCCGGCCCGGAGGGCTCCCTGGGCGGCGGCGCCACCGTGCTGTACGCCGGGCGCGAGCGGCTCGACCCGCAGCGCTGCGCCCTCGGCGAGCCGCCCCTGGTGGACGGCACGGTGCTCTCGCTCCAGGTGCCCGGTGACGACGAGGCGGCCGATGACGCCGTTCCCGCGCGGCTGCACGTGATCGCGGGGCCCGATGCCGGCGGGGTCCATCTGCTGCACGGCGGACAGATCCGGATCGGCCGCTCCGCCGAGGCGGACGTCCCGCTCGACGACCCCGATGTGTCGCGGCTGCACTGCGCGGTGACGGTCTCCGACGACGGCCGGGTGTCCGTCGCCGACCTGGGCTCCACCAACGGCACCTCGCTGGACGGCACGGACGTCCACGACCGCCCGGTCCGGCTCGCCCCGGGCGCCCTGCTGCGGCTGGGGGAGTCCACGCTCCGGCTCACGCCCGGCTCCCGCACGCCCACGCTGACGACGGCGCCGGACGGCGAGGGCCATCTGCGGGTGGCCCGCGCGGAGGCCGCGGGCGGCACCCCTGGGACGGGCCGGGAGCACGCTGCGAGCGCGCCCGGCACCGAGGGGCACAACCACGCCTACAGCCCCGCCCCCGCCGGGCACACCACCCACGAGACGTACGACGACGGTCCGGCCGGCCACGACGCACACGAGGGCGACCCCTTTCCGCAGGTCACCCACGGCCGCGGCGGACAGCTCATCCACCCGGAGGCCCCCAGACGCGGTGGCATAGGCGCCTGGGCGCGGCGGCTCACGGGCGCCAAGGGAGAGCAGGCGCACGGGACGCAGCCCGGAGACTCACCGGCGGCCGGACCGGATCACGCCTCCGCGTCGCACGCCCCCTCCGTTCCCCTTCACTCCCCCTCCGCCCCTGCGGGGACCTGGCCGGACCCCGCGACCGTGCTCCTGACGGCGCTCGGCCCCGGCCCCCGCCTGTGGGAGCGCGACACCGCACACCCCGAGGCCCTGGTCGTACGGCTCGGGACGACGGAGCGGGCCGACCTGCCGGCCGTGCCGGTCACCGTGGGACTGCGGGAGGCCGGCTCGCTCGGGCTCGCGGGTCCGCGGGCCCGGCTGTCCGGGCTCGCCCGGTCGACGGTGGCGCAGCTCGCCGCGCTGCACTCCCCGTTCGACCTGGAGATCGTGCTGATCAGCACGGACCGGGCGCGGAGCATGGAAGAGCGGCGCCGGGAGTGGTCCTGGCTCGGCTGGCTGCCCCATATGCGTCCCATGCACGGCCAGGACTGCCGCCTGCTCCTCGCGTACGACCGTGAGCAGGCGGGCGCCCGCGCGGCGGAGCTGGTGCGCCGCATGGAAGAGGGGCCGCTGGGACCCGGCTGGGCGAGCGCCGACCGGTCCTCCGTGGCCGAGGCGGCCCGCTGCCACGCCGGGCCGTACACCGTGGTGATCGTGGACGGCGATCCCGGCTCCGCGGCCCTGCGCGAGACCACTGCCGGGCTGGCCGGTGCCGGAGCCGCCGCCGGAATCCATCTGATCTGCCTCGCCGAGGCCCCCGCCGCCTCCCCGACCTCCCCGGTCGCCGCGACCTACGACACGGCGTGCCGGGCCTCGATCGCCTTCCGGGAGTGCGGTGCCGTCGCCATGCTGAGCGGCGATGTGGCGACGGCCCTGCGGCTGCTGCGCACGGCGGGCGGCCAGGCCGCGGGCCACGGCACCGTCGCCGCGGTGGACGCCGTGTCGGTGGCCTGGGCCGAGCGGTTCGGGCGTGCGCTCGCCCCGCTGCGCGACGAGGGCACCGCCGCCCTTCCCGGCCGGCCCATGGCTGCGGCCCTGCCCCCGTCCGCCCGTCTGCTGGACGAGCTGGGCCTCGCCAGAGCCACCCCGGCCTCCCTGATGGCCCGCTGGGCCTCAACGGCCGAGGACCAGCCGGGCGCGACGGTGCGCACGGCCGCACCCGGCGCGGCGGACCTGGACACGACGGGCTCCGGCCGCACCCTGAGCACCGGGCCCCGGGTAGGCGCGCAGCGTGAGTCCCCCGACTCCGGGCACACCCCGTTCCGGAGCAGCGGGCCGACCAGCTCGGGCTCGGGCCGCTCCGCCTACGCCCCTGCCGGGGGCGGTGGCTCCCACCGGATCGGCACGCAACGGCGCGACAGCGGGGCCGTGGAGACCGGGCCCACGGGCGCGACCTCCGGTTACGCGGGACGCCCCGTGATCGTGCTGGGCGCGGGCCCCAGGGGCCCGCTCTCCGTCGATCTGGCCGACGAGGGTCCGCATCTGCTGGTCGAGGGCCCCGCGGGCAGCGGGCGTACGGAGCTGCTGCGCGCCGTCGCCGCCTCCCTGGCCTCCGCCGCGCGCCCCGACCGGCTCGGCATACTCCTCATCGACGGGGCGGGCGGCGAGCACGGGGAGCGCGGCGAGGGGCTGCGCCCCTGCACGGAGCTTCCGCACGTCTTCACGCACCTGGTGGCCTCCGACCCCGTACGCATGCGGGAGTTCGCCCAGGCGCTGGGCGGCGAGCTCAAGCGCCGGGCGGAGCTGCTCGGCACCCTGGACTTCACCGAATGGCACGCACGGTACGAGGAGTCGCAGGGGCTCACCGGCCGCCGCCCCGCCGGCGCCGCCGAACAGCGAGGTGACCTCGAATCGCCCGCCAGCGGCACCCTGCGTCTGCGGCCCGCCGCGGCGCGTCCGGTGGACCCCGGGCCCTCGCCCCTCCCTCGGCTGGTCGTCCTGGCCGACGACTTCGACGCCCTGGTCGCCCCGGCGCTCGGCAGTCCCGGCCGCCCGTCCGCCGGGTCGGTGGTCCGCGTGCTGGAGGCCGTGGCCAGGGACGGCGGGCGCCTCGGCGTCCATCTGGTCGCCACGTCCGCCCGCCCGGACCGCACCGAGGACACGGAGCTGGCGCGGGGCGCGCGGCTGCGCATCGTGCTCGATCCGCCCGTCGTCCCCCCGTCCCCGGACGAGGCCGCGCCGGGCCGGGGACGGCTGGGGCATCCTGACGGCCGGGTGACACCGTTCCAGGGCGGCCGCGTCACCGGACGTATCCCGCGCACGGCGACCCTGCGCCCCACCGTCGTACCGCTGGAGTGGGAGCGGATGGGCGATCCGCCGACCCGCCGGCCGGTCCGCGAGCTGGGCAACGGACCCACCGACCTGGCCCTGCTGGCCAGCGCCCTGGAGAGGGCGGCCCGTTCGGTGAACGCGGAGCCGCTCCCTCCACTGATCCCCTGAGCGCCGTCCCAGGACGGTTCGCGGCATGCCGGCCGGCGTCGCCGGCGGCCGGCATGCGGACCTGTCACGTGCGACGGTCCGCCCGCTTCCTCCCGTAGCGACCGCTCGCCGCCACCCCCCACAGGACCACACCCACGGAACCGATCACGAGAGTGGTCCACTCAGGCGTATCCGCTGCCCGGAGCAGCGCGGCGACACCGAAGCTCGTGTCCCACCCGGCCTCGGTGACGGCGGATCCGAAGCCCTGGATGACGAGGACTGCACCGAACAACCACAGCAGCCCCTGTCCTGAGCTGCCGTCCGACCTCTTTCGCTGCTTCACCATGACGAGCTGTCCCTCCCGACGACCGGCCTTCGTTCCGATGCGAACGCATCACATCGTGCAGCGAAGTCGGATACGATGCAAGTGCATCAGAAAAAAGAGGAGTGGAACGTGCCCAAGCAGGTCGACTACGAGGAGCGGCGCCGACGGATCGCCGATGCGGTCTGCACCCTGATCGCACGCTCCGGCATGGAAGCCGTCAGCCTCCGCGACGTCGCCGCCCAGGCCGAGGTGTCCATGGGCGCCGTCCAGAGGTGTTTCCGCACCAAGGAGGACATGCTGCTCTTCGCGCTGGAGCACATCTCACGACACGTCACCGAACGCGCCGGCCTGCGCATCGCCGCTGCCTCCAGGCCCCAGGCCGCATCGACCCTGCTGTCCCACACCCTGACCGAGATCGCCCTGCTGGACGAGGAATCGGCGACACGGGCCCGGGTCTGGCTGGCCTTCGCCACCCGTGCCCCCGCCGGCGAGAAACTGGCCGCGGTCCTGCACGACACCTACGCCGAGCTCCACGACCTCATCGCGTGGCTCATCCGCTACGGCCAGAGCACCAGGGAAGTCCCCCAGCACCTCGACCCGGATCGCGAAGCGCACACGCTCCTCGCCCTGGCCGACGGCCTCACGGTCCACGTCCTGGCGGGCCACCACTCCCCGGCCACGGCCCGGGCCGTCCTCCGGCGTGGCGTCGACCAGCTGCTGGAGGACCCGGTCGGCCACGGCTGACGCCTTCGGCCAGACCAACGGCCCCGGGCCGCCCGCCCGCTCCCCACGGACCGGCAGCCCCTCACCGTCCGGACGCCCCCAGCGCCGTGGGCGGGCTCCGTGGGCGGGCGCCACGAGCGGACACCGGCCACGTCCTGGCATGACGTCACGAGCCGATCACGATCACGGCGTTGACGCGGACGACGGTATTGCTACTCCGGTGCGCCGGGCATAGGACTGTGCGCACGGACGATGTGAACCGCACGATGTGAGACGTGAACGGCACCGCAGGATCCGACCGTTGGTGCCGGTCCGCGCTCATGCGCGCGCAGGAGAGACGGGGCAGGGATGCGCAGAACCCTTCGAATGCGTAGGGCCGTACTGGTGTTCACCGCGATCGGGGCGCTGGCCCTCACCGGATGCGGTGACGACGGCGCCGGTAAGGACAAGCCGGGCGACGACGCCGGCAAGGGCGAGGGCAGTGCACCGAGCGTCACTCTGCCGAAGCTCGACGGCGAGAAGATATCGGTGGCCGCGGTCTGGACCGGACCCGAGCAGGCGAACTTCACCAAGGTCCTCGACGAATTCGAGGCACGGACGGGCGCCACGGTCACCTTCGTCCCGGCGCAGGACCCGATCGTCAACTTCCTCGGTACGAAGATCGCGGGCGGCCAGCCCCCGGACGTCGCGATGATCCCGCAGGTGGGCGCGATCCAGCAGGCCGTGGCCAAGAAGTGGGCCAAGCCGGTGGGCGCGGAGGCGAAGGCCCAGCTGAGCAAGAACTACGCGAAGGTCTGGCAGGACCTCGGCGCGGTCGACGGCACCCAGTACGGCGTCTACTTCAAGGCCGCCAACAAGTCCCTGGTCTGGTACAACGCCAAGGCGTTCGAGAACGCGGGCGCGAGCGAGCCGAAGACCTGGAAGGACTTCCTGGCCACGGCCGAGACGATCTCCGCCTCCGGTGTCACCCCGGTCTCGGTCGGCGGCGCGGACGGCTGGACGCTCACCGACTGGTTCGAGAACATCTACCTCTCCCAGGCAGGCCCGGAGAAGTACGACCAGCTGGCCAAGCACGAGATCAAGTGGACGGACCCGTCCGTCAAGGACGCCCTGACCACGCTCGCCGAGCTCTTCGGCAAGCCGAGCCTGATCTCCGGCGGCGCCGACGGGGCGCTGCAGACCGAGTTCCCGGTATCGGTCACCCAGACGTTCACCGGTGGTGACCAGCCCAAGGGCGCGATGGTCTTCGAGGGTGACTTCGTCTCCATCAACATCGCGCAGACCAAGGCGAAGATCGGTACGGACGCCAAGGTGTTCCCGTTCCCGGCGGTCGGCGCGGACTCCCCCGTGGTGACGGGCGGAGACGCGGCCGTGGCTCTCAAGGACGGCAAGGGCGCCCAGGCGCTGCTGACCTGGCTCGCCTCGACCGACGCGGCGAAGATCTGGGCCGAGGCCGGCGGGTTCATCTCGCCCAACAAGGCTCTGGACGCGGCCGCGTATCCGAACGACGTGCAGCGCAAGATCGCCGAGGCGCTGATCGCCGCCGGTGACGACGTCCGGTTCGACATGTCCGACCAGGCCCCGCAGTCGTTCGGCGGGACGCCCGGCAAGGGTGAGTGGAAGACGCTCCAGGACTTCCTGAAGAACCCGAAGGACATCGCGGGGACTCAAGCGAAGCTGGAGTCCGACGCGGCCAAGGCGTACACGAGCTGACGGGGTGACCACAGCGACAGCGGGGGGCGCCGGAAGCGCGCCCCCCGCCGACAAGCGTCCTGACACGGGCAAGGGCAAGCCAACGCGCAAGAGCGTGACCGGCACCAGGAGAGCCGTCGCGGCGGCGTTCCTGCTGCCGGCCCTGGTGCTGCTCGGCTCACTCGTCGTCTATCCGATCGTCTACTCCGTCTACCGCTCGTTCCTCGACCAGTCCGGCACCGGCTTCGCGGGCCTCGACAACTACAAGGCGCTGTTCACGGACGACACCATCCGGACCGCGGTCAAGAACAACGCGATCTGGGTCGTGTTCGCGCCGACGGTCGCCACCGCGCTGGGGCTGATCTTCGCGGTGCTCACCGAGCGGATCAGGTGGGGTACGGCGTTCAAGCTGATCGTCTTCATGCCGATGGCGATCTCCATGCTGGCCGCCGGCATCATCTTCCGGCTGGTGTACGAACAGGCACCGGAGCGCGGGGTCGCCAACGCCGTGGCGGTGGGCGTGCACGACACGTTCGCCCGGTCGTCCGGCTTCCCGAAGGCGCATCCACTGCCCGTCCATCCGCTGAAGGCCGGCGGCGGCGGTTCCTTCGTGACGAAGGAGACCGTGCGGGCAGGTGAACCGGTGAGCCTGCCGCTGGTCGGCGTGGTCCCGGCGAAGATGCCGGGCGACGCGGAGCCCGCGAAGGCGGCCACCGCCTCCGGCGACGGCATCACCGGGACGGCGTGGCTCGACTTCACCAAGGGCGGCGGCGGCAAACCGAACGTCGTCGACCCGAAGGAGCTCGGCCTCAAGGGCATCACCGTGGAAGCGGTGAAGGACGGCAAGGTCGTCGCCACGGCCACGGCGGGCGCGGACGGCGTGTTCACCCTGCCCGCCTCGGCGGACGGGAGCCTGCTGCGGCTTCCGGCGGACAACTTCCGCGAGCCGTACAACGGCGTCGACTGGCTCGGCCCGTCCCTCGTGACGCCGGGGATCATCGGCAGCTACGTCTGGATGTGGGCCGGATTCGCGATGGTGCTGATCGCGGCCGGCCTCGCGGGCCTGCCGCGTGAACTCCTCGAGGCGGCGCGGGTGGACGGCGCGAACGAGTGGCAGGTGTTCCGCCGGATCACGGTGCCGATGCTGGCACCCGTGCTCGCGGTGGTCCTGGTCACCTTGATGATCAACGTCCTGAAGATCTTCGACCTGGTCTTCATCATCGCGCCGGGGTCCTCCCAGGACGACGCGAACGTCCTGGCCCTCCAGCTGTACCGCTCCTCGTTCGGCACGGACGCGGATCTCGGGGTCGGCAGCGCCATCGCCGTACTCCTGTTGCTGCTGGTGATCCCGGTGATGCTGTTCAACGTCCGCCGGATACGGAAGGAGGGGCGCCGGTGACCACCCGGACCCACACGGCACCAGCCTCCTCCCGGGGGTACGGGGGTCGCCCCCCGGGAGAACACAGCAACGTCCGCCGGATACGGAAGGAGGGGCGCCGGTGACCACGACCACGACCGGAACCGCACAGGCCGAGCAGGTTCCGCGGGCCGGGAAGGCCTCCGAAGCCAAGGCGTCCCTCGGCGCGCGGGTCGCCGCCCGGGCGGGCGGCGGTGCCATGCGGGTCTTCCTCGTCCTGGTGGGCCTGTTCTGGCTGATGCCGACCATCGGGCTGCTGCTCTCCTCGCTGCGCGGCGCCGAGGACATCGCGGCGACCGGCTGGTGGAAGGTCTTCACGGCCCCCTCCGAGCTCACCTTCGACAACTACCAGCGCCTGCTGGACAACTCGACCATCACCGACTCCCTGTTCAGCACGGTCCTGATCACCGTCCCGTCCACGTTCCTGGTGGTCGTCATCGGCTCGCTGGCCGGTTACGCCTTCGCCTGGATGGAGTTCCCCGGCCGCGACTGGTGGTTCCTGCTGGTCGTCGGGCTGCTCGTGGTGCCCGTACAGGTCGCCCTGATCCCGGTGTCCGAGCTCTTCGGCACCATCGGGATCTTCGAGACGACCTTCGGTGTGATCATGTTCCACACGGCGTTCGGCCTGCCGTTCGCCATCTTCCTGCTGCGGAACTTCTTCGCCGAGATCCCGCGTGAACTGCTGGAGGCCGCGCGGCTGGACGGTGCGGGCGAGATCCGGTTGTTCACCAGGGTCGTGATGCCGCTCGGCGGCCCCGCGATCGCCTCGCTCGGGATCTTCCAGTTCCTCTGGGTGTGGAACGACATGCTGGTCGCGCTGATCTTCGCGGACTCGGAGTCCCCGCCGATCACCGTGGCCCTGCAGCAGCAGGTCCGGCAGTTCGGCAACAACATCGACGTGCTGGCGCCCGGCGCCTTCGTGTCCATGGTGATTCCGCTGGCGGTGTTCTTCGCCTTCCAGCGGCAGTTCGTCTCCGGTGTGATGGCCGGAGCCGTCAAGTAGCGCGAGGCGTCAAGCAGCACATGCGTTCGTCAACGCCAGGGCGGCCCGTTCACTCGCGATCGGGCCGCCCTACCTCGTACTTCCCCCGAATGCCACATCTCGCGTAACCAAGTCACTCCATCGGCCGTTTGCGGGCCACCTGCCCGCCCGCGAGCGACCCCTGGATGTGTTGTGCCCCGGTTCAGTGTCATCGTGCCCGCGTACCGGGTCCAGGCGTATCTGCACGCGTGTCTCGACTCCGTGCTGAACCAGTCGTTCAAGGACTACGAAATCATCGTGGTCGACGACTGTTCACCGGACGCCTGCGGCCCGATCGCCGATGAGTACGCCGTACGCGACCCCCGGGTCAGCGCCGTCCACCTGCCGCGCAACTCCGGCCTGGGCCCCGCCCGCAACGCCGGGGTGGCCAGGGCCACCGGAGACTACCTTCTCTTCCTCGACGGTGACGACACCTTCGCCCCCGAGGCGCTCCAGGCCATCGCCGACCGCCTGGAGGCCACCGGCGGCCCCGACGTCCTGGTCTACGACTACGCCCGTACGTACTGGTCGGGCGAGAGCGTCCGCAACACGTTCGCCCAGTACCTCTCCGAGACCGGCCCGGCCTCCTTCCGGCTCGCGGAGCGGCCCGAGCTGCTCAAGGTCCTGATGGTCGTCTGGAACAAGGCGTACCGCCGCGAGTTCATCGAGGCCGAGCGCTTCACCTTCCCGCCCGGCTACTACGAGGACACCCCCTGGACCTACCCGGTGCTGATGGCCGCCGGGTCGATCGCCGTGCTGGACACCGTCTGCGTGGGATACCGCCAGCGGCGCCGCGGCAACATCCTCTCCACCACCACCCACCGGCACTTCGACGTCTTCGACCAGTACGACCGCGTCTTCGCCTTCATCGACGCCCGCCCCGAGCTCGCCGTCTGGCGCCCGGTGATATTCCGCCGGATGCTCGACCACTTCTCGACCCTCTTCACCTCCCGGGGCCGGCTGCCGCGCGGGACGCGGGCACAGTTCTTCCGCCGCGCCCGCGCACACTGCCGCCGCTACCGCACCCCGGGTGCCCCCGTGCCCCGCCGCGCCCGCCTGCGGCACGCGCTGTTCCGGCTGGGCGCCCACCGCACGTACCGCGCCCTGTGGGCCGCGCAGCGGCTGCGCGGCCGGCTGGGGCGTGCCGCCACGGCGGCGCACCGGGCGGTACGCGGGGCGGCGCTCCAGCTGCACTACCGCGTCCAGCTGCGCCTGCCCGTCCGGAGCGGGGACGCGGTGTTCGCCGCCTACTGGCACCGCGGCTACACCTGCAGTCCCGCGGCGCTGGAGGCCACTGCCAGGGCCCTCGTGCCCGGGCTGCGCACCTCCTGGATCTGCCACCCGGAGGACGCGCACACGGTGCCGGACACGACCCGCGTGCTGCACCCGGGGACGGCCGCGTACTGGACGGCCCTGGCACGCTCCAAGTACCTCGTGAACAACGTCAACTTCGACCGCAGACTCGTGAAGAGACGCGGTCAGGTGCTGCTGCAGACCCATCACGGGACGCCCTTGAAGACCATGGGCACCGACCTCGTGCACCGGCCCGCGGCGGCCGGCTCCATGGACTTCGGGCAACTGCTGCGCAATATCGATAAATGGGACTTCTCGCTCTCGGCCAACCAGCACTCCACACTGGTGTGGGAGCGCACCTACCCGTCGGGCTACACCACGCTGGAGTACGGCAGCCCGCGCAACGACGTCTTCCACCGCACGGACCCCGGCAGGACCGCGCGGCTGCGCGAGCACCTGGGCGTCCCGGACGGCAGCACCGCCCTGCTGTACGCACCGACCCACCGCGACTACCGGCGCGCCCAGCAGCACTCCCTGGACCTCGAGCAGCTGGTCCGCGTCCTGGGCCCGCGCTTCGTGATCCTGGCGCGCTCCCACTACCTGGACGCGACGGCCCGGGCCACCGCCGGGCACACCCGGCACCCGCGGATCATCGACGTCAGCGCGCACCCGTCCGTCGAGGAGCTCTGTCTCGCCTCCGACGGGCTGATCACGGACTACTCGTCGCTGATGTTCGACTACGTCAACCTGGACCGGCCGGTCGTCCTGCACCTGGAGGACGCGCAGGCGTACGGGGCGGCTCGTGGCACGTACTTCGACCCGGCCGCCTTCCCTCCCGGGGCGGTGGCACGGGACCAGGAGGAGCTGCACGAGATCTTCGCCACCGACCACTGGCGCGGGCCCCGCTCCGCGCAGCGCCGGGCGGCGTTCCGGGCCCGGTTCTGTCCGTACGACGACGGGAACGCGGCGGAACGGGTGGTGCGCAGGGTCTTCCTGGACGACACCTCGGGCATGCCGCTGCCCGCCCCGCTGACGGGCCGCGGGCCCACCGGGGTGCCGCGGCAGGTGCCGGTGCGGGAGTACACCAACGGGTGAAGCCCCGCCCCGTGGCCCCGGCACGAACCGGGGTCACGGGGCGGGGCCGGGGCCAGGGGCCGTTCAGCGCTCCAGGAGGGCGAACAGCTCTTCCCAGCGGCCCATGATCCCGGCCTCGGAGAACCGCTGGACATTGGTGCGCGCCCGGTCCCCCATCGCGTCCCGCATCCGGGGGTTGCCTGTGAGCCGGAGCAGCCGGTCGGCGAGCGCGCCGATGTCACCGGCGGGCGCGAGCAGCCCGTCCTCGCCGTCCCGCACGATCTCCCGTACGCCCGGGGCGCAGTCGAACGCCGCACACGGCACGCCGCTCGCCATGGCCTCCAGCAGCGCGAGCGGGAAGCCTTCGCCGCGTGAGGACTGGACGAAGACGGAGGAAGAGGCGAGCGCACCGGGAACGTCGTCCGTGCGCCCCCGCCAGCCGACCGAGGAGTCGAGTCCCAGGCCGGTGCACTGCGCCCTGAGGTCCGCCTCGTCCTCACCCGTACCGTAGACGTCCAGCCGCCAGCCGGGGCGCTGCGGAGCCACCAGCGCCCAGGTGTCCAGGAGCATGTCGATGCCCTTCTGGTCGGTGAGCCGGCCGATGCTCGCGACCGACCGCTCGCGGCGCGGGGAGGGCACAGCGGGCAGCGCGGCCAGGGCGTTGGGCATGAAACCCACGTTGTTCATCCCGTCACCCGCCCACTTGTCGGCGTCCTCCTCCGTGAGGACGAGCCAGTGGTCGAGCGGCGGGTAGTGGTTCTTGATCCATCGGTAGCGGTGGCTCGCCCGGGAGTAGTCGTAGGACTCGTGGCTCATCCCGATGACCCGCAGATCTCCGGTGTCCGCCTCGCCGACCCACTCCATGGCCCAGACCTGGCTGACGATCACCACCCCTCCGGGCCGGGCCGCCCGGAAGATCTCCGAGAGCCGTGCGACGGCGCGGCGCTTCCGGGCAGCACGGTCGGCCTCGGCACGCCGGGCGGCGATCCGGAAGCGGTCCCGCAGGCCCTTGGGCTCCCAGGGCGTCGGAGGATGCGCCGGGTACAGGGCGGTCACCGGGTAGCCGGGCGGCTCGGGCAGGACCATCTTCCGCTCGGAAGCATGGATGCCGACGGTGTGCACCCGGTGGCCCGCCTCCTGGAACAACTGGGCGGTCCGGTGCATCCAGCCGGTCACACCGCCGAGTTCGTCGGTGCTGTTGGAGACGATGAAGACATCACGGCTGCGGCTCATCGGCCGGCCTCCCCGGTACGGACGGTGCGGGACGGAACGGTATGCCGGGCGAACACGGTGTCGACGACCGCGCGGGCCGCGTCCCCGCGGTCGTAGCTCCCGAACTCGGCGACGAAGGCGGCGCGTTCGTCCTGGAAGCCGGTGTCCGCGGTCTTCAGCCGGGCCAGCACGGCGAAGAGCTCCTCCTCGGTCGCCGCCACCGGTCCCGGCGCCTTCTCCCGCAGGTCGAAGTAGCTGCCCCGCTCGGCGGCGTAGGCGTCGAGATCCGGGGCGAAGAGGACGATCGGGCGGTCCAGGAGGGCGTAGTCGAACATGATCGACGAGTAGTCCGTGACCAGGACGTCGGTGAGCGCGAGCAGTTCGCTGACGTCGTGGTGGCGCGAGACGTCCACGACTGTGCCGGGCGGGCAGGCGGGGAGGCTCGCCGCCTCCAGGTAGTGCGCCCGCACGAGCAGGGTGTAGGTGTCGCCGAAGCGTTCCGCGAAGCGCGCCGCGTCCAGCAGGAGCCGCTGCCGCTTGCGCCTGCCCGGACCGCCCCGGAAGGTCGGCGCGTACAGCACGACCTTGCGGTGGTCGGGCAGACCGAGCTCGGCCGCGAGCGCCGGGCGCGGCAGCCGCCCCTCGGCCTCGTCCCTGGCACGGGCGGCGAGCAGGGCGTCGTTACGGGGGTATCCGGTGCGCAGCAGCGTCCTCTCGGGCAGCCGGTAGGCGCGGGCCAGCGTGCGCTCGTCGTGCTCGGACCGTACGAGGAAGTGGTCGAAGCGGTCCACGGCCTGCTGGAGCCGTTCGCGCTGCGGGGCGTTCTGCAGGCGCACCCGGGTCTCGTCGAAGCCCATGCGTTTGTACGCCGAACCGTGCCAGGTCTGGAGATAGGCCGTGCCGGAGGGCTTGTCGAGGTTCTGCGGGAACCCCTGGTTGTCGACCCAGTACTCCGCCCTGGCCAGGGCCCACAGATAGCGCCAGGACCAGCGGCGCACGAGCCTGGCGTCCGTGGGGAAGCCGGCCGGGGAATCGGCGTACGCCCATACGCAGCGCAGCCGGAGCCCCCGGGCGCGCACTTCCTCGTGGACGGCTCGGGGGCTGTCTCCGTAGCAGGTGCCCATGTGGCTCTCGAAGACCACGGAGCCCTTGCGCACGGGCAGCCGGAGCAGCCAGGAGCGGTAGACCGAGACCTTGAAGCCCCTGGCGTGCAGCCTGTCGCGACGCCTGCCCAGAGCGCGGAGCAGCAGCCTGGCCCGGCGGGCGGGACGGAAGTGCGTGGCGTAGTGGACCAGCCGGCGGGCCGTGCGGGCGGGACGGTGGCGGGCTTCGAGCCGGAGCGCCAGGTGGTCCCGGAGCGTGATGTAGGGCTGCCAGGTGTCCCCTGCCGTCCGGCCCAGCCGGGGCCGGGCGGGGGAACGGTCCGCCGGACCGACGAGGTCGTGTGCGGCGAAGAGGTCGCTCACCGAGCGGGTCCGGCCGTCCTCCACCACCATCCGCACGTCCCACACGGTGTCGCGGGGACCGAGGGGGCGCACCAGACGCGTCGGATCGGCGCGGGTCGACCAGCTGATCCCGGTGGTGTCGGGCCGCAGCGTGTCGACCGGGGCACGGAAGGTGCGGGAGCCGTCGCGTACGCGGAACTCCAGATGGGCCGTGAGGGGGCCGTCCGGGTCGGGGCCGGTGTGTGAGGGCAGGACGAGCCTGCCCGCGAGCAGGACACGGGTGCCGTGGGCCTCGTAGCGGGTGAGCCTGTTCATCAGCTTCAGCTCGCCGAACGGCCGGTACTGGTGGCCGAGTTCGGTGACCTCCAGCACGGGATCGGGCCCGCCCGGCCAGTACACCCGGCCGTCGTCCTCCATGGAGAGGGGCGCGGCCACGGCTCCCCTCCGCCGCAGCGCGTACGCCGCGGTGAGCGCCCCGTCCGCGTCGCCCCGCTCCAGCAGCCGGACGCCGACGCGCTCGACGGGCGGCAGGGTCAGCAGGACCGGCTCCGGGACGCAGCCGGGCAGCACCCGGGCCGCCGTCGCCGCGATCCGTTCGCGTCCGGCGGCGGGCAGCTCGGGGAAGGTGCGCACCAGCGGCACGAGATGGTCCAGCAGGAAGGCCCGGTCCCGCTCCTCGCGCAGTTCCGCCAGCCCCTGGGCGACCAGCACGTGGCACACGCGCCGGTGCGCCTCCACGAGCCCGGCGAGGTCCCGTCCGGCGTCGGGCACGGCCCGCCCGGAGACGATCCGGCGGCGTACGAGTGCGATCCGGCCGACGACGGCCGCGACCAGGGGGCCGAACAGGATCCCGCTGTGGGTGAGGTCCTCGTCGTAGCGCAGCGCGTGCCGCTCCAACGCCGCGCGCCGCACGCAGAATCCGGTCACCAAGGCGTCGCGCACGGCCAGTTCGGGGGCTTCGGTGAACCGGCCGACGGTGCGGGAGCGGAGGAACAGCGGGTGCTGCCAGGAGGGTTCCCGTTCCTTCGCCCCGTCCCCGGTGAGCCGGCTCCAGCGCCCGGCGACCAGGTCGGCGCGGGTACGCGTCCCGGCCTCCCAGAGGTTGCGGCAGGCGTGCTGCTGGAGGCGTTCGCCGACGTCGAGCACGAGCACGTACGTGCCCCGCGCCGCGTCCAGGCCGGCGTTGCGCAGCGACGCGACGGAGTCCGTACCGGGGTCGAGCACGCGGACGCGGTCCGGGGCGCGCCCGGCCAGCGATCCGGCCGACGCGCGCAGGGCGGCGGGGGCGGCGGCGGGCAGGACGACGAGGGCCTCGACGGCGCGCAGGCTCTGGTCGAGCACTGACTCCACGGACGCCGTCAGTGCCTCCTCCCCGCCCTCCGCGGCGGTGACCACACAGCTGAAGTCGGGCGTGCTCATGCCTGCGCCCCCTTCAGCATCCGGTCCACGACCTGGGCGGCCGCCGTCCCGTCGTCCAGATCGCAGAACGCCTCGCGGAAGCGCGCGTACGCCTCACGGTGGTCCGCCGTCGCGGCGTCCGGGTCGCGCAGTGCCTCGACGACGGCTGCCGAGTCGCTGATCAGCGGGCCGGGCGCCCGGTTCTCGAAGTCGAAGCAGAAGCCGCGCAGGGTGTCGCGGTAGTGCTCCAGGTCGTAGGTGTGGAAGAGCATCGGCCGGCCCGTCTGCGCGAAGTCGAACATCAGGGACGAGTAGTCCGTGACCAGCACATCGCTGATCAGCATCAGTTCGGCGACGTCGGGATGGCGCGACACGTCACGGACGAAGTCGCTCTCAGGGACGCTCCCCCCGACCAGGTAGTGGCGGCGGACCAGCAGGACGTGGTCCTCGCCGAGTGCCTTCCGCGCCTGTTCCAGGTCCAGTTGGAGATCGAGTCCGTACCGGCCGCCGTGCTTGGGCCGGTCCTCGCGCCAGGTGGGGGCGTACAGGACGACCCGCTTGCCGTCGGGCACGGAGAGCGACTGCCGGACGGCGTCGGCGGCCTTCGCGCGGTCGGGGGCGTACAGCAGGTCGTTGCGCGGGTACCCGCACTCGAGCACCTCGCCCGTGTGGCCGAAGGCGCGGCGCAGGACGGGCGTGGAGAAGCTGTTCGGCGAGACGAGCACGCTCCACTGGGCGGCACGCCGTGGCATCGACTCCATGTACGCGGTGTCCGCGAGAGCGGTGCCCGCCAGGTCGCGGCCGATGCGCTTGAGCGGGGTGCCGTGCCAGGTCTGTACGACGAACTGGCCGTCCGCCCGTTCGAACCACTCCGGCAGCTGGGTGTTGGTGACGATCCACCGGCTCCGGGCCAGGGCCTCGTGCCACTCGTCGCTGTGCAGTGCGACGGCACGCACCCCGGCGGGCACGGCGGCCTGCTGGTCCCGGACCACCCAGAGGTGCTCGACGCCGGTGCCGCGTCGGGCCAGTTCCTCGTGGACGGCGCGGGGCGAGTCCGAATACTGCCGCCCGTCGAAGCTGGAGTACAGGACGGTGTCCCGCAACTCCCGGCCGCGCAGGCTCACATACCGCTCGCGCAGCAGGCGCTGCCCGTACGCCCCCCGGGCCGCCTGCGGGAGGGCGCTGTCCGATCGCAGGGAGAGCCGGTCGTGGAAGCGCCTCTCCAGGGTGAAGCACCGCCCTCCCGACTCGTGCCGCAGCGGCAGTCCGGCGTGCAGCTGGTGCACCACGCGCAGCGGGAGATAGCGCTCCGGGTCGGTCTCGCCCCGCTCCCGGAGGAAGGGGTACCAACGGCCCTCGGCCAGCGGCAGAGCGCCCCCGGCCCCGTCGACGGCCCCGGGCGACAGCGCCGCACGGAAACCGGTGCCCGTGCGCTCCACGGCGAAGGTGTTCTCCTCCTGGTGGCCGCTGTGGCGCAGGACGAGCTCGTCGGTACGGTCCCGTACCGACGGGAAGGTCCCCTCCAGGACCAGGCCGGTGCCGTCCGACCACGACACGCCTGTGACGACGGGCCGCACGTCCCGGTCGGTGAGCACCAGGTCCCCGGAGGGATTGGCGGCGGCGTAGACCTCACGGCCGCCGGGCAGCGGATACCGCGCGGCGTCGGTCTCCGGGCGGGCCGCGACCGTCAGTCTGCGCGTCCCGCCGGTCAGCTGGACACCCCAGTCGCCGTCGGAGCCCCGGAACGTCACCAGCGGAACCTCGGCGACGACGGTGCGGCCGTCCGTGCCCTCGTCCGGGGCCAGGGGGAATTCGCGGGTCTCCTTCGTACGCCACTCCTGGAGCCTCAGAGCCGTCGGCGCGTCCCCTCCCAGCACCCGGACCGCGATCCGGAGGCCGTCCCCGGCCTCCGTCGGCCCGTGGCCGGCGAGTACGGCGTCGACCCGCTCGGCGCGCAGCTCCAGCTTGTTGCCGGAGAGCAGCGGGACGACCCGGGTGCGCTCGTCGACGTAACGCACGGCGGGCGCGGCCGGATTGCCGAGCAGCCGCATGGGTCCCCGGCGCGGCCGTCCCGCACCGACGACGACGGACTCCAGCTTCCACAGGGTCCGGGTACCCCGCGCCGTGCCCCTGGTGACCAACCGGCGCGGGTCGACGACGGTCTCGAAGCCGGACCGTTCGTAGCGGTGCAGCGAGCGGCCCGATCCGGCCGCCGCCTCGTCCGTCACCATCCTCCGCAGCCGGAGCGGAATCAGCCGGCGCCCCGACCTCAGCCAGCCGGCCCCGGCCGATCCGCCCGGGGCGTTGCGGACGTACGCGTAGCCCTTGAGGTGCAGGAGTCCGTCCCGCCACACGGCTTCCGTGAGGTGCGCGTGCACGGGGAGGTCCTCGGCGGACAGCGCGGTGACCTTGCGCGGGAGGGGGGCGTCGACACCCGGGTACTGGGCCCGTTGCCGCAGCCGCCCCCGGACGTGGAAGGTGTCACGGTCCGTGGACTCGTGGGCCAGGAGCGCGAGCAGCTCCGGTGTCCTGCGCTCCCGGATCAGCTGCCACTTGACCCGCAGATGCAGGGGCAGCGCGCCGAGGACGGCGGGCTCGACCGTGTCGGCGAAGGCGTTGGCATGGGTGAGGAAGGCCTCGTGGAAGCTCTCGTCGCCGTCCGGGAGCGCCTCGATGAACAGCCACAGGTCGCCGGAGAGCGCGTGTTCGTCGTAGCGCCGCTTCCCCTCCGTCATGCCCCGGTCCGCGAGGAAACGGCTGACCGTGGAGACCGCCGTGACCCGGTCGCGGATGCCCCGGGCCACCGCGCGCCGGGTGGTGATCGATCCGTCGCGGTCACGCCAGTGGTAGACCGGCTCCTCCACGACATCGACGCTCCGGGCCAGGAAGTGGGCCGGCAGGACCACGGCGATGTCCTCGTACAGGACACCCGTCGGGAAGGCGAAGGCGTGCTGGTCCCAGAAGGACCTGCGGAACACCTTGTTGCACGCGATGCGGTCGCCGAGCAGGATCCAGTCGCGGGTGACGTGGGTGGCCCGGCGCGGCTTCTCCATCGGCCTGCGGAACATCGGGGACTGTTCGAGCGCCCCGTTCGCCCGGAGCCTGAGGACATTGCCTGTCGCGAAGTCCGACCCGGAGGCTTCGAGTTCACCGAGCATCCTGGCGAAGGCACCCTGCGGGACGACGTCGTCGCTGTCGACGAACGTCAGGAACTCGGCTTCCGGGTGGGCCTGTCCGGCCCCCGCGTTGCGCGCCGCCCCGAGCCCGGCGTTCTTCTGCCGGATCAGACGGAAGCGCGGGTCCCGCCGGGAGAACTCCAGTGCCACATCGGCACCGCCGTCCGTCGAACCGTCGTCGACCATGACGACTTCCAGGTCGGCCATGGTCTGCCCTGCGAGCGAGTCCAGGCAGGCTCCGAGGTACTCCTCGACGTTGTAGAGCGGGACGACGACGGTGAGACGGGGTGCCATGGCGCTGCGCACGATCCTTCCGGACGGACGAACGGACTTCCTCTGTATGGAACGAGCCCCGTGCCGGGGAGGCACGGGGCTCACAACGGGGCGCTTCCCGCTCAGGGGCTTCCCGTTCAGGGTTTGACGGCGATACGGCCCTCGTCCATGCGCAGCAGCAGGAGCTGCTCGCCGGTCTCCTCCATGAACTCGTCCACGGCCTGGCGCGATCCCTGCCAGTAGCCGTAGTCGTCGATCAGCAGCACCCCGCCGCTCACCAGGCGCCCGTACAGGTGCTTGAGCTCGTGCTTCGTGGACGCGTACCAGTCGGTGTCCAGCCGGAGGATGGAGATCTGCTCCGGCGCCCGCTCCGGGACGGTGTCCTCGACCTTGCCCTGTACGTAGTGGACGCGGTCCTTCGGATACGGAACCTGCTCGAACCCCGCCTGCACGTCCTCCAGGGAGGCCACGGCCCAGATGGGCCGGTCCTTGCCCTGGGCGTCCAGCAGCTCCTGGGCCGGCCTGCCGTCCCGCCGCAGGTCCTCCTCGGTGGGCGGGGTCATGCCCTCGTACGTGTCGAAGAGGTAGAGGTCGCGGCCGGTTTCGCCGAGCGACAGCAGCGTCCTGGCACAGGCCTGCATGGAACCGCCGCGCCAGACGCCGCACTCGACGATGTCTCCCGGGATGTCGTGCTTGACGACGTGCCGGGTCGCGAGGACGAAGGCGTTGAGCCGTTCCGGAGAGGTCATCGTGTACGGCTTGACCGCACGGATGATGTCCTTCGCCTCGTCGTCGTAGTCCGCCGGGAACTGCGGCTTCTTCGCCGCCGGCTTCGCCGCGACCGGGGGCTGCGCAGCCTCCTGCGCGGCCTCGGGGGCGGAGCGGGGAGCGGGCACTGTCGCACGCCTGAGCTGGTATCCGGTGAATTGCTGAAGGACGCCGTTGACGGCGTTGCGCCAAGCCATGGGGCCGGACAGTACGCGCGCTTTGCGGCTCATGTCATCTTTCGTCAACCTGTAGTTGATGGGACCGTACGGCTGTCCGGCCGCCCGCACCGTTCCCGGCCGTCCAGCGGGCGCGGCAACGGCACCCGGTCCACCCCGCCGGCCCGGTTCGCCCACCACACCGCCGTCTCCCGCACCGCGAGGTCTGCCAGCCCGTTCTTCAGCCGGGTCACCGGACGCCGGTGGGGCTGCGGCCGGCGGAAGACTCCCACCGAGTCGCCCCAGTAGGCGGCCTTGGAATCGATGGAGGCGTAGTCGTGCCGGATGCCCTTGGCGGGCGGGAAGTCCGTGTACGCCTCGCAGAGTTCCAGGCGGGAGTGGGCGGCCATCGCGCGGAAGCCGTCGGGGTAGTAGCGCCAGCAGTCCTGCGCGTCGTGGGCGTGCCCGCGCGAGGGTGCGGTGATGAAGGCGTAGCCGCCGGGCTTGAGCACCCGGGCGATCTCCATCATCGACACCCAGAAGAAGGGGATGTGCTCGAACGCCTGGCCGGACAGCACCACATCGGCGCTCCGTGACTTCGCGGGGATCCGGTAGGGCCGGGCCATGACCGCGTCGACGTTGGGGCCGTCGAGTACATCGACCCCGAGGTAGTCGATGTCGTGGTCCGCCAGCAGCCCGCGATGGGTGCGGGTCTGCTTGCCGGAGATCCGTGAGCCGAGGTCCACGACGCGGTGCCTGCGGGACTTGGGCAGATACTCCTGGATGCAGAGCTGCATCTGCTCGTAGGCGGACCGGTGCATGAGCTACTCCCAACGTTGCCGTGTGCGCGCGCTGTTGAGCACAACGACGGCGGGCTGTGGAGGGATCGCCCCGTACGGGTGACCCCGAGGCTCAGTTCGAACGCACCGGGAAGACCCGCCGCACCACGCGCTCCGCCGCGCGTCCGTCGTCGTACGGACAGAAGCGGCTGCGGAACGCGGCGCGCAGCGCGTCCGCCTCCGGGGACCTCCAGGCACCGCTCCGCAGCACCTCGAACAGTTCGTCCTCCGTGGTGGCGACCACCCCGGGGCTGTCACCGGGGCGGCCGGACAGCAGGTCCAGGTAGGTACCGCGAGCGGCGCGGTAGGCGTCCCAGTCGGGGACGTAGGCGATGATCGGGCGGTCCAGGCAGGCGTAGTCGAACATCAGGGACGAGTAGTCGGTGATCAACGCGTCGGCGGCCAGGAAGAGTTCTTCGACGGAGGGGTGGCCGGTGACGTCGACGACCCGGCCCCCCGCCGCGGTACCGGCCGAGCGCCCGTAGAAGTAGTGGGCGCGCACCAGCAGCACACAGCCGGGGCCGAGTTCTCGGGTGAGACGCTCCAGGTCGAGCCTCGGGACGAAGCCCCTGCGGTAGTCGCGGTGTGTGGGCGCGTACAGCAGCACGGTCGATCCGGGCGCGATGCCGAGCTCCGCCCGGATCTTGCCTGCCTGCTCGGGCGTGGCGGTGCACAGGATGTCGTTGCGCGGGTAGCCGTACGGCAGTTGTTCGTACGAGGAGGGGTAGACCCGGTCCCAGACCTCGGTGCTGTGCGGGTTGGCGGAGAGGCTGAAGTCCCACTGGTCGGTGTGCGCGACGACCCGTTCGTAGCTGACGCCTCCGGTGAGGGCGGGGTACGGGAGCTGGTCCAGGCCCATGGTCTTCAGCGGGGTCCCGTGGTGGGTCTGGAGATAGGTCTGGCCGGGCCGTTTGGTGAATCCGCCGGGGAAGCTGGAGTTGTTGACCAGGTACGTCGCGGTGGCCATGGTCCGCCAGTAGGCGCGGGAGCCCTCGATGACGTACGGCACACCGGGCGGCATCCTGTCGCGGTGGCGGGAGGAGACGACCCAGACACCCCGGATGTGCGGGACCAGTTCGAGGGCCTTGGCGTAGACGGCTGCCGGATTGCAGGCGACGCCCCTGTTCCAGTAGGCCCCGTAGACGGCGAGGCAGGGGTCCAGCGGCCGGTGGAGGTCGGCGCGGTAGAGGGCCCTCATCACGCGGGCACGCAGCGACTTCCTGCCCGCGCGCGCGACGGCTCGCGCCCGGACACGCCCGGCGCGGACGGCTTCCCGGGCACGGTGCGCGGTGTACCGGCCGGGGAGCCCCGCCGCCCGGAAGAAGGCGGCTCGGTCGCCCGGGGCGATCCGGCCCGGGTCGCCGAGCACGGCGGCCAGGTGCGCGGTGCGCACGGCCGGGATCCGCGGGTCGCCGCCGGTCTCGGCGGTCAGCCGCTGGTACGCGTCGACGACGGAGAAGTGCGCGCGGCCCGGTGCCGTGGCGGAGGTCCCGGTGCGGCGCAGCCGGTGGCGTACGCAGAGCCGGTCGAGCGAGGCGAGGGTGCCCGCGTCGGACGCGAGGAAGGCCGCACGGTGGACGGGCACGACGTCGTCGTACGGGCCTTCGGTGAAGCGGAGCCGGTGGGCGTCCCAGAAGGCGCGGCGGAAGAGCTGGTTCCGGGCGGCCGGGAGGGCGTCACCCGGCTGTACCGTGCCCCACCAGTCGACCCGGTCGTGGCCCAGTCGCAGCACGTCGGGCCTGTCCCCCGTCAGCCGTGCGGAGATCTCCGCCACCGCTCCGGGAAGGAGCAGGTCGTCCCCGTCGAGGAAGAGCAGATAGGCCCCCCGCGCCGCCGCCGCGCCGGCGTTGCGAGCCGCGCCCGTGTCCCAGGGGCGGTCGAGGACCAGCACACGCACCCGGGCGTCGCGCTCGGCGAACTCCCGTGCGATGGCGAGGTCCAGCCCGCAATCGGGCGCGCCGACGACGATCAGCTCCCGGTCCGCCGGCCCGTCGTCCGCAGGCGGCGACTGCCCGGTCACGGACTCCAGGGCCGCCCTCAGGTAGCCCTGAACACGGTGGGCGGGCACGACGACACTGAGGAGCATGGCAGCCGAGCGTAATGGGGACCTCGCGGTCCGCCCCAGTGATCTTCACCCGTTCGGGTCAACGGCGTGACCCTGGGCGCTCCCCCGGGTTGAGCCGTACATGAAGCCACTCCTCAGCGTCGTCGTCCCGGTGCACAACGTCGAGGACTACCTGGAGGAGTGCCTCGCCTCGCTGGCCGGACAGTCCCTGAAGGACATCGAGGTGGTGCTCGTCGACGACGGCTCGACGGATGGAAGCCGCCGCATCGCGGAGGACTTCGCCGCCGGGGACGACCGCTTCCGCTGCGTCCACCAGCCCAACGCGGGCCTGAGCGCGGCCCGCAACACGGGGATCGCCCACACCGCCCCCGGCGTCCCGTACCTGGCGTTCGCCGACAGCGACGACGTCCTCGTCCCCGACGCGTACGAACGGATGGTGGCGTCCCTGGAGTCGACCGGCTCGGACCTGGTGACGGGCAATGTGTGGCGGCTCAACGAGCAGGGCAGGCAGCAGGCCTGGCAGTACCGCTGGCTGACAGCCGACCGCCCCCGCACCCACATCACCCGCGACGCCCGGCTGCTGGCCGACCGCGTCGCCTGGAACAAGGTGTTCCGGCGTTCGTTCTGGGACCGGCACGCCTTCTCCTTCCCGGTGGGCAAGCTCTACGAGGACACCCCGGTGATGATCCCCGCGCACTACCTCGCCGGGGCGGTGGACGTGCTGCACGAGCACGTCTACCACTGGCGGGTGCGGGAGGGGTCGATCACCCGGCGGCGTACAGACGTGCGGGGCGTGCGGGACCGGATCGCCGCCTGTGAACAGGTCAGCGCCTTCCTCGCGGACCGCGGCGCCGGGCAGCGGCTGCGCTACGACGCCTCGTGCCTGCGCGACGACTTCGTGTACTTCCTGGAGGGGCTGCCGATGGGCGGACCCGCCTACCGTTCCGCGTTCATGACGGACGCGGGCGCCTTCGTCGACCGGGCGGGCGACGCGGCCCTGGCCGGGCTCCCTGCCGAGGCACGCCTCCGATGGCAGCTGGTACGGGAGCGCAGGGCCGACGAACTGCTGGCCGTCCTGGACTTCGAACGGGCCAACGGGACGGGCACGTTCGCCGTCGAGGGCCTCCCGGGCCGGCGACGCTCCGTCTACCCCGGGGTCCCGGACGCCGGGAGCGTCTCGGCCCGCCTCGGCAAGGGTGATCTGCCCGCCGTGGCACGGCTGGTGGAGACGTCGTGGGACGAAGACGGCACACTGCGGCTGCGCGGATACGCGTACATCCGCAATCTCCCGGCCCGGACGGCCCGGCAGTCGCTGAAGGCCGGCCTGGTGCGGGAAGCGGCGGGCAGACGGATGCGGGCCGTGCAGGTGCGCACGGTCCGGACCGACCGGGCCACCGCCGACTCCGGCCAGGAACTGCACCGTTACGACTACGCGGGCTTCGAGATGGTCCTCGACCCTGGACGGCTCGGGCCGGGCAACTGGCTGGTGGGCGTGGTGGTGGCAGGACACGGCGTCGTACGGCGGGCGGCGCTGCGCGCGGTGGAGGCGGCCGCCGCGCAGCCTCTGGTGCGCGACCTGGGCGGGGGGCGGCGCGCGGTGCTCGGTTACCGGGACGGGCGGCTGGAGCTGTCCGTGACCCGGCTGCCCGCGGTGGCCACCGGCCACGACCGCGGGCCGGACACCCTGGAGCTGACCGGCCGGCTGTACGGGAGCGCCCGGCCGACCGCCCTCGTGCTCACCCGCGACGGAGCCTCGGAGCATGTCTGCCCCATGCGGTTCGACGACGGGGACGGCTTCGGCGTGCGGCTCCCGCTCGCGGCGCTCGCCGCCGAGCCCACCCCGGGGCCCGGCGCTCCTCACGAGCCCGCCCCGGGGGCCGGGGGCCGGTGGCGGGCGGCGCTCCTGACCGACGGCGTCCGCGTGCCGCTCGCCGCGGCGCCGGACCTACCGCCGCCCGTCTTCGCGGACGCGGCGGGCAACCTGGTGGTGGACATGTCCGGAGAACCGCGCGTGGACCGTGCCGGACCCGCTCCGGGCGGCGGGCTGCGCATCGACGGGAGCGGGGCCGGCGCACTCGAACTGCGGCACAGCACCCTCGGTGAGACGGTGACCGTCCCCGTCTCACGGCTGGAGCCCGCCGAGTGGCTGGAGCCCGCCGGACGTCAGGAACCCTTCGGGCAGCAGGAGGACCGCTTCGCCGCCGTGCTCGCCCGGCCTCCGCGCGAAGGCGACTGGGAGGTGTTCCTGGGCGGCCGGCCCGTGCGCGTGGGGGCGGCGCTCGCCGCCCTCCTGCCGCTGAGCACCGCCGGGACCGGATTCCGCCTGGACCGCCGTCACGGCGACCGTCTGACCGTGCACTGCGCGCCGGCGCTCGACGACGCCGAGCGGAGCGCTTACCGCCAGGGCCGTCTGCGGACGGCGCACTACCCGGCGCAGCGCAGGCTGCCGCTGCGGGACGCCGTGCTCTACATCGGAGACGGCTCCCCGCGCGCCGTGCACGCCGAGCTCGTGCGCCGGAGCACGGATGCCGAGCACCTCTGGGTCACCGACGGATCCGCGGGCGCCACGTCCCGCGTCCCGCCCACCGCCGTCCCTGTCCTGGCGCGCAGCACCGCCTGGTACGAGGCGCTGGCGCGGGCCCGCCGGATCGTCGCGGCCGGCCAGCTGCCCGCGTGGTTCGAGCGCCGCCCGGACCAGACGGTCGTACAGACCTGGCACGGGTCCCCTCTCGGCCGGTTCGGCCTGGACCTCACCGGCACCCTGTACGCCGATCATCAGTACCTCGCCACGCTGGCGCACCGCTCCGCCCAGTGGTCGGTCCTGGTCTCCCCCAGCGCCTTCGCCACTCCGCATCTCCGCCGCGCCCTCGCCTACCGGGGCGAGGTGCTGGAGGCGGGTTCGCCGGCCGACGACCTGCTGTTCGCTCCCGGCCGGGACAGGACGGCCGAACGGGTACGCCGCCTGCTGGACATCCCTGACGGCCACCGTGTGGTGCTGTACGCGCCGACGTACCGCGACCATCTCGCGCACGCGCCGGCCGGTGTTCCCGACGGCTCCTCGCCGCTGTACCGCTGGGACCCCGCGCTCGACCTGCCCGCGCTGGCACGCTCGCTGGACGGCCGCACCACCGTGCTGGTCCGCAGGCATCCGCGGGTGACGGGCAGCGTGCCGGCGCACGACGCCCTGCGTGATGTGTCCACGCACCCGGACGCCACCGAGCTCCTGCTGATCTCCGATGTGCTGGTCACCGACTACTCGGGCCTGGCGTTCGGCTTCGCGCACACCGGCCGTCCGATGCTCTTCCACACCTACGACCTGGAGCACTACAGGGACACCGTGCGCGGCTTCTGCCTGGACTTCGAGACCCGGGCCCCCGGTCCGCTGCTCGTCACCACCCAGGAGGTGGCTCAGGCCCTGCGGGCCGCACCGGCTTCGGCGGGCCTTCACGCGGAGGCGTACGAGAGCTTCCGGCGGGACCACTGCGGCCCTGTTGACGGCCACGCGGCCCGCCGCGTCGCGGACCGGCTGCTCGACGGGGTGCCCGGACCCCCGAGCCCCGTCGGCCCGAGCCCCGTCGGCCCTCGTTCCGTCAGGCCTTGAGCGCGCGGACCGCCGATGCCGCGAGGTCGTCGAGATATCCCTTGGGCAGGCCGCCGCGCACCACGACGAGGCGCCAGTAGAGCGGTCCGACGATGAGGTCCAGCGCCCGGTCGGGATCGCTGCCCTCGGGCAGTTCGCCGCGCGCCACCGCCGCCCGTACGACCACGGCGGCAACTCCCTGCTGCTGGTCGAGCAGGGCGGCCTTGATGGCGTCGGAGATCTCCGGGTTGCGGGCCGCCTCGACCAGCAGGTCAGGGATCACCTGCGAGGCCACGGGGTGACGAAGGGCGTACGCGGCCAGTTCCAGGACGGCGCGAACGTCCCCGTACAGCGACCCCGTCGCGGGCGCGGGCATGCCCTGCGCGGCGACCGCCGCGACCAGGTCCAGGACGAGATGCAGCTTGGACTTCCAGCGCCGGTAGACGGCGGTCTTGCCCACCCCCGCACGGCGGGCGATGCCCTCGATCGACATCCGCGCGAATCCCACGGCGGCCAGCTCCTCGAAGACGGCGCCGCGGATCGCGTCGGTGACGTCCTCGCGCAGCACCGCGGCACCTGCCGGGGTGCGGCGCCCGGTTCGCCGTTCGGTGGTCATGGCCCGAATGATAGACCGTAACGACGAAACGGTTGCGTTGCGACGTACAAACGTCCTACTGTCGACGTTGCGACGATACGGTGCCGTCCCATCGATCCGGATCTGTCCGACCCTGATTCCCCGCCCCCCGTCGAAAGCGATCGTGGTGAGCCAGACAGCAGCCCCGCCGGCCCCGGTGGACACCGCATCTCCCGCCCTCCTCCCCGTGTACGAACCCGGCGAGCTGGCCGCGCTCGCCGCCCGGCACGGGCTGACCGTCAGCGGGGCCCGGCCGACACTCGGTGCGTACGTCCGGCAGCTCTGGGGGCGCAGGCACTTCATCACCGCCTTCGCGACGGCCAAGCTGACCGCGCAGTACAGCCAGGCGAAGCTCGGCCAGATCTGGCAGATCATGACCCCGCTGCTCAACGCGACGGTCTACTACTTCATCTTCGGCGTCCTGATGAACACCAAGCACGGAGTCCCCGACTACGTGCCCTTCCTCGTCACCGGCGTCTTCATCTGGACCTTCACCGCCAGCTCGATCACGGCCGGCACCCGGGCCATCAGCGGCAACACCGGACTCGTCCGGGCGCTGCACTTCCCCCGTGCGTCCCTGCCGATCGCCCTGGCCATCCAGCAGCTCCAGCAGCTGCTGTTCTCCCTGGGCGCACTGTTCCTGATCCTCCTCGCGTTCGGCCAGTACCCGCAGCCGTCCTGGCTGCTGGCGGTCCCCGCGCTCGCCCTGCAGGCCCTGTTCAACACCGGCATCTCGATGGTCATGGCCCGGCTGGCGGCCAAGACCCCCGACATCGCCCAGCTGACACCCTTCATCCTGCGCACCTGGATGTACGCGTCGGGCGTCATGTGGAGCCTCGACACGCTGCTCACCGCCGACCGGGTTCCGCGGCTCGTCCTGCTCGCGCTGGAGTGCAACCCGGCGGCCGTCTACATCGACCTGATGCGCTACGCCCTGATCGACAGCTTCACCGGCGCGCAGCTGCCCCCGCACGTATGGGCCGTCGCGACGGGCTGGGCGCTCGTCTGCGGCATCGGCGGTTTCGTGTACTTCTGGAAGGCCGAGGAGAGGTACGGACGTGGCTGACACCCTCGATACCCGTGTACCCACCGTCGTCGTCGACGACGTCCACATCACCTACACGGTGAACGGCGCCCGCACCGGAAGGGGCAGCGCCACCTCCGCCCTGAACCGGATCGTGTCGCGCCGGCAACCGCGGGGCGCACGCCAGGTGCACGCCGTGAAGGGCGTCAGCTTCGCCGCGTACAAGGGCGAGGCCATCGGCCTGATCGGCTCCAACGGATCCGGGAAGTCGACGCTCCTCAAGGCGATCGCGGGGCTGCTGCCCCCGTCGAAGGGGCGGGTCCACACCCAGGGCCAGCCCTCGCTGCTCGGTGTGAACGCCGCCCTGATGAGCGACCTGACCGGGGAGCGCAACGTCGTGCTCGGCGGCCTGGCCATGGGCATGACGCGTGAGCAGATCCGCGAGCGCTACCAGGACATCGTCGACTTCTCCGGCATCAACGAGAAGGGCGACTTCATCACCCTGCCCATGCGGACCTACTCCTCCGGCATGGGGGCCAGGCTGCGCTTCTCCATCGCGGCCGCCAAGAGTCATGACGTCCTGCTGATCGACGAGGCGCTGTCCACCGGCGACGCGAAGTTCCAGCGGCGCAGCAAGGACCGGATCATGGAGCTCCGCGAGGAGGCCGGCACGGTGTTCCTGGTCAGCCACAGCAACAGGTCGATCACCGAGACCTGCGACCGGGCGATCTGGCTGGAGGCGGGCACCCTGCGGATGGACGGCCCGGCCGAGGAGGTCGTGGCCGCGTACGAGGAGTTCACCGGGCCCGCGAAGCCGAAGAAGGCCAAGAAGTAGCGCCGTCCAGGAAATCACGCCGTAATGCCGTCCGCCGGACGGGCCGATGTGGCC
>NZ_JBHWZS010000064.1:0-34126 GCF_042728155.1 Streptomyces sp. NPDC060209 | reverse complement strand
CGTGTCGTACGCTCAGGAACGGGCTGCGGCGGTCCTGCGACGCATCCTGACCATTCCGCCGGCCGCCCCCGCCGCGAGCAGGGCGCTGCCTGCGGCGAGCTGCGTGCCCTGGTCGGTGGGTGCCCCGAAGCCCGCGTCGACCCCGCCGGTGGGTGCGCGGTCGACGATCCGGTACGTGTCCGTGATCTTGATCCGCGGCGGGCACTTCACCGTGACGGTATCGGTGCCCGGCCGGGTTCCCGCCGGGATGTCGAACACGCCGACGAGTACGCCCTCCCGGTCGCCCGCGAAGAGGTGGAAGGCCCCTGCCACCTCCGACGTGCCCTTGCCGTAGGTCTCCTTCCCGCAGGCTCTGGTGCTGACGGTGACCTGTGAGCCCGGCGAGGCCTTCGCCGGGCTGATGCGAATGGTCTGTTCAGGGGAGGGCTCGGCTGCCGCTTCCGCGGCCGGGGCCACCAGGGCGAGAGAACCTACGGCCAGACAGATACCCGCACCGATGCGTGTGTTGCGCATGTGAATCCTCCAACGGGAGCAGGGTCCGGCCGGTCTGCGCGGCACCTCTGCTGTGCTCCGTTCCCGAGGGAACCGACAGCCCGTCACCTGCGCAACACGAGGGCCTGCCCCGGGCGTCACCCGGCCAGGCTCGTGGCGATGCCGTCGGGCATCCGTTTACGCAGGTCACCCCGTCCCGGACCGGAACTGAGGAGTAATCACGCCCAGGACTGCGAACGGGCGACGCCGGCTGCGTCCGCACCACGCGACGACCGGAGTACCGTCGCGCGGCAGGCGGTCGCGCACCGTCCCGCTGCGGTGGCATCGGACAGCGGTGTGCAGGGCGCGAAGACCGGCACGCTGCCCAGGGATCCGGCTGTCGGCGGACCCCCGGATCCCCCCTGGGTGCTCACCTGACGTCATGTCACGACCGGCGGTCCATGCAGGAGCCACAGGGCCGTGCGGCCGGGGTCACGAGCGAGGCTGGACGACGGCCGCACGGATGCGGACGACGGAGGGGAGGGACTCAGGACTCCGTTCGTGGCGTCGGTCGGGCCGACGGCCGAGCTGTCGCTGCGCCGGAGTCGGAAAACCGGTCACGCAGCTCCCGCTTGAGGATCTTGCCACTGGCGTTGCGCGGGAGTTCATCGACGAACAGGACCCTCTTCGGAGCCTTGAAGTGGGCGAGTTCCTCCCGGGCGTGCTCGATGAGTACCGATTCCGAGGCCTCGCCGCGGAGGACCACGATCGCGGTGACGGCCTCGATCCAGCGCGCGTCAGGCAGTCCCACCACGGCCGCCTCGGCCACCGCGGGATGCGTGTAGAGGGCATCCTCCACCTGCCGGGAGGCGACGAGCACGCCTCCCGAGTTGATGACGTCCTTCACGCGGTCGACGACCGTGAAGTAGCCCTCGGGGTCGCGTACGGCGAGGTCACCGGAGTGGAACCAGCCGTCGCGGAAGGCCTCGGCGCTCTCCTCCGGTTTGTCCCAGTACCCCTGGCACAGCTGAGGGGAGCGGTAGACCACTTCGCCCGCCGTGCCGTCGGGCACCTCCTTGCCGTACTCGTCGACCACCTTCGCCTCGACGAAGAGCACGGGCCGCCCGCAGGAGTCCATCCGCCCTTCGTGCTCGTCGGGGCCGAGGACGGTGGCGAGGGGGCCGATCTCGCTCTGGCCGAAGCAGTTGTAGAACGCCAGCTCCGGCAGCCGCTCACGCAGACGTTCCAGGACGGGCACGGGCATGATCGACGCGCCGTAGTACGCCTTGCGCAGGGCCCCGAGCTCACGGGTGGCGAACTCCGGGTGGTTGGCGAGTCCGATCCACACGGTCGGCGGTGCGAAGAGGCTGTCCGCCCGGCCGGCTTCGACCAGGTCGAAGATCCGTCCGGCATCCGGGGCATCGAGGATGGTGTTCTCCGCGCCCACCGCGAGGTAGGGCAGCAGGAAGACGTGCATCTGCGCGGAGTGGTAGAGCGGCAGCGAGTGCACGGGCCTGTCGGTGGCCCGGAGGTCCAGGGCGGTGACGGCACTGACGTACTCGTGCACCAACGCGCCGTGCGTCATCATCGCGCCCTTGGGCTGGGCGGTCGTGCCGGAGGTGTAGAGCAGCTGGACCAGGTCGTCCGCACCGGGTGCACGTTCGGGGGTGAATGGGCGCGGGGTGTCCAGTTCACCGAGGAGGGAGTCCGGCGCGTCGCGCAGCGGCCGTACGGTGTGGCCGGCCGGTACGCGCGATGTGAGGCCGGGGTCGGTCAGCACGAGTGCGCTGCCGGACTGCCGAAGGATGTACGCCAGGTCCTCGCCGGTGAGGTTCTGGTTGACCGGCACATGGACCAGTCCTGCCCGGGCGCAGGCCAGGTAGGCGATCAGGTACGCGTCGGAATTGTGGGCATAGGAGGCCACCCGGTCGCCGGGGCGCAGTCCGTGTGCGGCGGTCAGCACCGCGGCCGCCGTGCTGACCGCCTCGTCCAGGGCGGCGTAGGTCCAGGACCGCTCGGCGTACCGTACGGCGGTGCGCCCGGGGGTGCGCCGTGCGCTTCGCGTCACGACTCCGTCTACTGTGCTGCTGCGTACACCTGTCATGGCGTGATCCTGGGTGGCGGGTAGCCGAGGGTCAAGGGCCCGGAACGCCTGTGTCGGCCTGACCTGCCTGGACCGCGGCCGCGGCAGGACGCGCCCGTGCCGGCGTAGGCCGGATGGCGACCCGACGACCGCGTGATCGCGGCCCGGAGACGACGGCGCCCGCCGAGCGGGACCAATCCCTGATTGGGCGTCAGTTTCTTTGTTCCGCGAGGGGCCCCACGGGCGGCGGCGGTGACAGTAACCTCTGCTTCGGCAGGAAGTTTCATCACCGTACGAGATTTCGAAAGTTACTTTCGCGCGGGTGCTTTCGACGTGAGGGGAAGGGTTCCGGATGGCCGGAGACGTGTCGGGACGGGGAATGAGCCGTCGGAGGCTGGGCGGCGGGATACTTGCGCTGGGCGGAGCGTTCGCCCTCGCTCCGATCCCCTTCGCGGGGGCCACGGAAGTGGCGGCGGGCGTCGGGCGGGGAACGGAGTCGCCGGGCGGCGGAACTCCGGGGGCCGCATCGGGAACCGGGACGGGTATGGGATCAGGACGGGGCCGGCCGACGCTGCGCCGCGGGTCGGCCGCGCGTGCCGGCCTTCTGCCGGACCAGCTCGACCTGCTCGTCGCCGACGCGGAGAAGTACCTTGCCGACTCCCCCGCACACCCCTGGTACGCGGGCGCGGTCCTGCTCGCCGGCCGGGGCGGCACGGTGGCCCTGCACCGGCCGATCGGCCGGGCGGTGCGCTATGCGGCGTACGACGAGACGACCGACACCGGGGTGGAGTTCCCGCCGGACCAGCAGATCGCGATGGCCGAGGACACGATCTTCGACCTGGCCTCGGTGTCCAAGCTGTTCACCTCGATCCTCGCCGTGCAGCAGATCGAACGGGGCGCGCTGGAACTCGAGGCGCCGGTGGCGTCCTACCTCCCCGACTTCGCCGGCGGCGGCAAACAGGGCATCACGGTCCGTCAGCTGCTCACCCACACGTCGGGCTTCCGTTCCTGGATCCCGCTCTACAAGGAGCCGACCCGCGAGGGGAAGCTGCGCCTGCTCTGGGACGAGGTTCCCGCCTCGGTACCCGGCACGAAATACCTCTACTCCGATCTCAACCTGATCTCGCTGCAGCTGATCCTGGAGAAGATCACCGGCCGCTCCCAGGACGCCCTGCTGCGTGAGGAGATCACCGCTCCGCTCGGGATGCACCGCACCCGGTACAACCCACCCGCCTCCTGGAAGCCGAAGATCGCGGCCACCGAGGACGCGCGGCTGCCCTGGTCGGGGCTGGAGCGCGGGCTGGTCTGGGGCGAGGTCCACGACGAGAACGCGTTCAGCCTCGGCGGGGTCGCCGGCCATGCGGGCGTCTTCTCGTGCGCCTGGGATCTGGCCGTGCTGGCCCGCACGTTGCTCAACGGGGGAATCTACGGCAGGTCCCGGATCCTGTCCGAGGAGTCCGTGGAACTGCTGTTCACAGACTTCAACACCGCGTTCCCCGGCGACGAGCACGGCCTGGGCTTCGAGCTGTACCAGCACTGGTACATGGGGGCGATGGCAACACCCCGCACGGCGGGACACACGGGTTTCACCGGCACGAGCCTGGTCCTCGACCCGACGACCGACTCGTTCCTGATCGTTCTGGGCAACTCCGTCCATCCGGTGCGCACATGGCGTTCGGGCAGTGCTCCGCGAGTGGCTGCGGCCAACCGGATGGCGCGCGCGGTGCCCGTGCGCCCGGCACGGGGCCGCACGGCCTGGTTCTCCGGTATGGCGAGCGCCGCCACCGCGACGCTCGCGCTGCCCGCGCTGCGCCCGGTCTCCTCGCGCCCGTTGCTGAGCTGCGCCCTCTGGTGGGACACCGAGCCGGCTTCGGACGTCCTCCGTCTGGAGGCCTCGTCGGACTCCGGGGCGACCTGGCAACCCGTGCCGTTCGCCTCCGCGCCGGCACAGGAGGGTGGGCCCGGGGAGACCCTGCCTCATCCGGACGGCTCGGTCTCCGGCTGGTCGGGGCGCGTCTGGCACCGGGTCGAGGCCGACCTGAAAACCTGGCGGGGCACGGAGGTGCGGCTCCGCTGGCGTTACGTCACCGACCAGTTGTACGTCGGACGCGGTGCCTACGTGGACGACGTCCGGGTCGAGGACGGTGGACACACGCTCTTCGACGGCAACAGGCCCGGCGACGCCGGACGCATCGAGGCGACGGGCTGGACCGTTTCATCCGACTGAGCGGCTCCGGCTGGTTGGATGACCGGCATGAACGGAACCCAGTCCATCGAAAGCCCATGGGGCGTGTCGGTGTTCGGAGCGGCGAGCGTGGACGCCGCACCCGACCTGGCACGCCTCCGCGTCGCGATAACACAGACGAGGAACAAGCCGGGCGAGGCCTTCGCCGCCACACGGAGCGGGGTGAACCGGATCCGGGAGGTCCTGCGCAGGCACGAGGTACCGGAGACGGCCGTGTCCACCTCTAGGCTCAACCTGTCGTCCCAGTGGAGCTACGGCAACGAGCGCAAGTTCCTGGGCTACGAGTGCACGGCCTCCTTCGTGATCGAGCTGCGTGAGCTGGACACCCTGGAGACCGTGCTCATCGACGTCGTGGACGCCGGGGCGAACGAGGTCAAGGGCGTCGAGTTCGACGTGCGTTCGAAGAGGGAACTACGCGCCCGTGCGCGCACGGCGGCCGTGGCGGCGGCGCGCGAGAAGGCCGCCCTGTACGCGGAGGCGGCCGGGGCGCAACTCGGACCCGTCATCCACATCAAGGATGTCGACGCCGAACAGATCCAGAGCTACCGCAGCCACAGCAGTCACCAGAGCGGTGGCGGCGAGGGCGACCTCACGCCCGGCAGGGTGACGGTCTCCGCGGGGGTCGTCCTCGGTCTCTCACTCATCGGAAGCTGAGGGCGCGCGCCACGGCGCGACGACGGGCGCGGACCTCCCAGGGGGCGATCCGCGCACCTTCGGCCCAGGGTTCCGTCAGGGGTGTTCCCCGACCTCAGAGCCGTATCGAAACTTTCGTTCAATCTCCTGAACACCTTTCGTCAAGATCGGGCTCGGTCACGGAGGTGCACGGAAGGGGACCCCCGAGTGGCGGCCCCGAGCCGTCGTATGCGCAGGCTGCGCGATGAACTCCCCTCAGATGAGCGGTAGTTCGCTCGGAAATATTTCGGAAACACCGCGTTGACGCGACTTCCCACTGAGCGCAATACTCTCCCTCGCTCCCCTTGTTCCACAGCTCGTCTTCCCGTCGGCGGCTACGCCCTCCTCGTGCGTCCGCCGACGGCTGCACAGCACCTCGAACGGTCCGAATCCCCCTGTCCGGGCGCCTTGTTCGAACCGCCCGGCAACCGGAAGAAGAGGCTGGAAAAGTGATGGCCCAGAATCCCCCAGGCGGCGGCCCCGCCCACGCGCACCCGCCGGCCCGTGCCAGGAGGGCGCTGTCCCTCGTCACCGCGGGCGTCCTCGCCGCAGCCGGTGTCGTCGCCCTCGCCGGCAGCGCCCAGGCCGTCGGCGCTCTCGGCGACGCCGCGGCCGCGAAGGGCCGCTACTTCGGCACAGCGGTGGCCGCGAACCATCTCGGCGAGGCGGCGTACGCGTCCACGCTGGACGCCCAGTTCGACTCGGTCACACCCGAGAACGAGATGAAGTGGGACGCCGTCGAGAGCACCCGCAACTCGTTCAGCTTCTCGGCTGCGGACCAGATCGTCAGCCACGCACAGAGCAAAGGGATGAAGGTCAGGGGCCACACCCTCGTGTGGCACTCGCAGCTTCCCGGCTGGGTGAGCGGCCTGGCCGCCACCGATCTCCGCTCGGCGATGAACAACCACATCACCCAGGTGATGACCCACTACAAGGGCAAGATCCATTCGTGGGACGTGGTGAACGAGGCGTATCAGGACGGCAGCAGCGGGGCGCGGCGCAGTTCGCCGTTCCAGGACAAGCTCGGCAACGGCTTCATCGAGGAGGCGTTCCGCACAGCCCGTACGGTCGATGCCAACGCCAAGCTCTGCTACAACGACTACAACACCGACGGCCAGAACGCGAAGAGCAACGCGGTCTACGACATGGTGAAGGACTTCAAGCAGCGCGGCGTCCCGATCGACTGCGTGGGCTTCCAGTCGCACTTCAACAGCAACTCACCCGTACCCTCCGACTTCCAGGCCAACCTGCAGCGCTTCGCCGATCTCGGTGTCGATGTGCAGATCACCGAGCTGGACATCGAGGGCTCCGGGTCGGCCCAGGCCGCGAACTACACCAAGGTGGTCAACGCCTGCCTGGCCGTCACGCGGTGCACGGGCCTCACCGTCTGGGGCGTCACGGACAAGTACTCGTGGCGCAGCAGCGGCACCCCGCTGCTCTTCGACGGCGACTACAACAAGAAGCCGGCCTACGACGCGGTGCTCACCGCGCTCGGCGGGGGCGGTGACGACGGAGGCGAGGACGGCGGCGGCACCGGTGCCTGCACGGCGACGTACACCCAGACCTCGACGTGGAACGGCGGGTACAACGGCCAGGTGACCGTGAAGGCCGGCGGTTCGGGCATCACCGGCTGGACGGTTCCCGTGACCGTACCGTCGCCCCAGAAGGTCTCCGCCCTCTGGAACGGCACACCCACCACGTCGGGCGACGTGGTGACGGTCAAGCCCGCCTGGAACGGAACACTGGCCGCCGGCGCCTCGACGAGCTTCGGATTCACCGTCACGACGAACGGCAGTACGTCGGCACCCTCCGTCGGCGCCTGCACCGCTTCCTGAGCAACCCCCACCGCCTTCCTGTCACCAGGAGGACCACCGGCCGGAACGGGGCGCGGCGAGGCCCGCACCCCCCTCCGCCCCGTCCGGCCGGTCGGGACGGGGCGTGACGACGCCGCACTCGCAGCCCCGTCCTTCCGAAGCGCTCCGCCCCGCCCCCGTCGACCGACGCGGCGGGGCGGAGCGTTGTCGGTCCCGTCAGCCGGCGGCGCGGCGGCCGGCTCCCGTCGTGGCGAGTGCCGGAGCGGGGGACACGGTCTCAGCTGTGGACGCGGCCGGGACGGTCGCGCCCGCCGGCACGCCGTCCCCAGCCGGCACCCGTGCCGCTTCGGGTGCGGGTGCCGTCGATTCGCGTACCACCAGCCGGGGTCTGATCAGCAGGGACCGCCCGGCCGAGGGGGCGGAGTCGATCCGGGCCCGCAGCTGCTGGAACGTCTCCGCGGCCATCTCCGGAAGCGGCTGGCGGACCGTAGTGAGCGGCGGCTCGAAGAGGTCGGCGAGCAGGATGTCGTCGAAACCCACCACCGAGACGTCCCGTCCGGCGCCGCGACCGGCGTCCTTGGCACCCCGGCAGATACCGATCGCGCACATGTCGTTGATGGCGACGAAGCCGGTGGGCGGGTCCGGCCGGGAGAGAAGCTCCCTGGCCGCGTTCCGTCCCAGTTCCGCCGCGTTCTTGTCGCCGAACTCGGTGGTGTCCGCGCCGGGCCAGACGATCGCCCCGGCCGGATCGATCCCCGCAGCCTCCAGGGCCGACCGGAAGCCACGCAGGCGCTCGCGGCGGTTCACGCTGTGGACGGAGCCGGAGACGAAGGCGAGCTTCCGGTGGCCCAGTTCGATCAGATGACGGGTGGCGAGCTCTGCCCCCATCGCGTTGTCGACACTGATGCTGGCCAGTGACGACGGGTCCCCCGCCTGCGCGGTCCGGTCGAAGGCCACCATCTTGAGCCCTCTGCTCAGCAGCGGCGTCATGTGGTCGAGCGAGGGCAGCGAGGAGCAGAGAACCACCCCACTCACCCCGTCGGCGAGCAGTTCCTCGCCGTACTTCAGCTCGCGGGCGGGATCGCGCTCACTGTTGCAGAGCAGTACGTGGTAGCCCTCGGCCAGCGCGATGGCCTCAAGCTCCCTGGCCAGGGCCCCCCAGAAGGGGTTGGCGACGGACGGCACGATCAGGCCGATGACCTTGATCCGGCCGGTGCGCAGCATCCGGGCCGCCCGGTTGGGGCGGTAGTTGAGCTGCTCGATCGTCTGCTCCACGCGAGCCAGGGTGGCCGCCTGCATACGGTCGGTGCGCCCGTTGAGGACGTTGGAGACCGTACTGGCGGAGACCCCTGCGGCCTCCGCGACCTGATGGATCGTTACCCCGCTCATGCCACCTCCGGTTCGGAACGCACTGCCGCGCCTAGTGTACCGATTTACTGAACTCGATCTACCGGTACACCCGTTAACTTCCCTGAAAATTATTGTGCATCAGCTGTTGACGCCACTCTCAAGGCGTTCTTAGCATCACTGCATCGATTTACCAGCACTTCCCAGCCATGTCCGGGACGTCATTGCTGGATCGATCCACCGCTCCACCTCAAAAGGGGTGTCCCATGGAACTCAACAGACGATCCGTGCTCGCCGCGATCGGCGCCGGCGGTGCTGCGGCCGCTCTCGCCGGCTGTGGCGGCGGCGCGTCGTCCGCCGGCTCGGCCGACGGCCCCGCCGAGGGCGAGATCACGCTGCTCACCCCGATCTACGAGGGTGCGAACGGCAAGACACTGCTGGAGGAGAAGATCCTCGGCGGGTTCCGGAAGAAGTATCCGGACGTCAAGGTCAACGTGGACTACACCACGTATGCGCAGCTCAACGAGAAGATCACCACCGGTCTCGCGGGCGGGCTGCTGCCCGACGTGCTGATGATGGGCGTCGGCTGGATCCCTCCGTTCGCCGCGAAGAAGGCGATCGCCGAGCTTCCGGAGGAACTCGCCACCGCACACGACTACGAGAAGCGCGTGCTGGAGCCGTCGCGCTACGACGGCAAGCTCTACGCCCTTCCCGTCGTCCTCGACACCCGCATCGTCGTGTACCGCAAGGACCACTTCGCGGAGTCCGGGATCAAGAAGACCCCGGCCAACTGGGCGGAGCTGCGCGCCGTCGCGAAGCAGCTGACAAGGGACGGCCGCATCGGCTTCGACCCGTTCTCCATCGAGCTGCGCCAGTGCTGGGAGACCTTCCTCTTCGCCAACGGCGGCCAGCTGTTCAGCGCGGACGGCAAGAAGGTGCTGTTCACGGACGCGCGCGGCGTCGAGGCACTGCAGTTCTTCAAGGACCTGGTGAAGGACGGCTCGGCGGACTACGCGAAGAAGACGGACATCGGCACCCCGTCGAACGTACAGACGGGCAAGGCGTCGATGATGATGACGAGCAGTGCCATGTGGGTCCAGACGAAGCAGCAGAACCCGGAGCTGATCGAGGACGACAAGCTCGGTGCGTTCGTCCTCGCCAACCGCAGGCCCGCGATGCTCCAGGGCGGCACGCTCGTCACCCAGGCGGCGCGTTCGAAACACCCCGCCGCTGCCCGTGCGCTGGTCGAGTACCTCGCGTCTCCCGACTCGGTCCTCGGCGCGGCGGAACAGCGCGGCTCGGTGCCCGGTCTGCGCGACCTCGACAACACCGGATACGTCAAGGAGAACCAGTTCGTCGACCTCTCCCTCCAGAACCTCCAGCACGCGGTCTCCGAGGGCGGTACCGCTGCCTGGATGGAGATCCGGGAAAAGATCAAGCCGACGCTGGAGCCCGCAATCGTCGGCGACCAGTCCGCGAAGGACGCCATCGCGGAGCTCGGCCGTCTCGCCGAGGCCGCAATCGGCCGGATGTGAGGACCCGTCACCATGGGAGCGACAACCGTAGTGAAGGCCAGGCCGGCACGGCCGCCTTCCCCTCCTGAGACCTCGGTGCCACGGCGGACCGGCCGGGTCCCCACCGGCCCGGGGCGCCGAAGGCGCCGGGCGGGCATGCTCATGGTGGCGCCCGCGCTGCTGCACGCCTCGTTGTGGATCGGTCTTCCGGTCGTGGTCTCGGTGGCCCTGGCCTTCACGAAGTACGACGTGCTGACCGCGCCGGAGTTCGTGGGCCTGGCCAATTTCCAGGACATGCTGGACGACGCGGTCTTCCGCAAGTCCGTCGTCAACACCCTCCTGTACACCTTCTTCACCGTGCCGTTCGGGATGGCGCTGGGCCTGCTGGTGGCCCTCGCCCTGCACACGGGGCTCAAGGCACGCGGCATCTTCCGTACCGCCGTGTTCCTGCCCCAGGTCACCGCCACCGTCGCCATCGCGCTGGTCTGGCTGTGGATCTACAACCCGAGCAACGGTCTGCTCAACACGCTGCTGTCGTTCCTCGGCATCGACGGCCCGGCCTGGCTGTCCTCGACGACCTGGGCGATGCCTTCGGTGATCCTGGTCGGCATCTGGCAGGGCATCGGCATGAAGATGCTCATCTACCTCGCCGCCCTGCAGTCCCTGCCGAAGGAGCTGTACGAGGCGGCGTCGGTGGACGGGGCGTCCAGGGTCAGGCAGTTCTTCTCGATCACGCTGCCGCTGCTGAAGCCGGCGACGTTCTTCGTGCTCATCACCTCGATGATCAGCGCGTTCCAGTCCTTCGACCAGATCTACATCCTGACCGACGGCGGCCCCGCCAACAGCACCACGATGATGACGTACGAGATCTACAAGTCCGCCTTCCGGGAGTTCCGCGTCGGTTACGCCAGCGCGCAGTCACTGGTGCTCTTCGTGCTGCTGATGGGCTTCACCCTGGTCAACAAGCGGATCATGGGAGGCAGTCGTGGCCACAACTGAGCTGCTGAAACCGGTTCCCGCGCCCGGAACACAGAAGGCACCCGCGAAGGGCAGGCCCGTCCCCGTCGGCCGGATCGCGCTCTACGTGTCCCTGTCCGTCGTCTCCCTGCTGATGGTGGTGCCGTTCGCCTGGATGGTCATCACCTCGCTCAAGACGCCGGTCGAGATCGCGTCGCAGGATGCCGGACTGCTGCCGGAGCACTGGGAGTTCGGCAACTACGTCGACGCGCTGAAGGCGGCGCCGTTCGCGACGTACGCCCGGAACAGCTTCATCATCGCGTTCAGTCACACCGTGCTCAACGTGTTGGTGGCGTCGATGGCGGGGTACGCGCTGGCGCGGATCAGGTTCCGCGGCAGCGAGACGATCTTCTATCTCTTCGTCGCGGCCCTGATGATCCCCACGTACACCAAGGTGCTGCCGGAGTTCCTGATCGTCCGCTTCATGCCCCTGGCCGGCGGGAACGACATCCTCGGCCAGGGCGGCAGCGGCTGGCTGGACAGCTGGTGGGCGCTCATCATCCCGGGCGCCGTCACCCCCTTCGCGGTCTTCCTCTTCCGGCAGTTCTACCTGGACCTCCCGGTGGAGCTGGAGGAGGCGGCCCGGCTCGACGGTCTCGGTGAGTTCCGGATCTATTCCCGGATCATGTCGCCGCAGGTCAAGCCCGCCTTCATCACCGTGGCGCTGCTGACCTTCGAATCGTCGTGGAACAACTTCCTCTGGCCCCTGCTGGTGACCCATACGGACAGCCTGCGGGTGATCCAGGTGGGGCTCTCCGTCTTCAAGACGGAGAACGGCACCCAGTGGCACTTCCTGATGGCGGGCACCACGCTCGCCACCCTGCCCATGGTCGTCCTCTTCCTCATCGGCCAGCGCTACTTCGTGCAGGGCTTCGCAACCGCCGGTCTCAAGTGACCGGTTCCGGCCCACTACGGGCCGGCCACCGAAAGGGCTACACCCATGTCTGCTGATCTCAACGGCTCCCGCGCTCTCGTCACGGGAGCGGGCCACGGCATCGGCCGCGCCATCGCCGTCGCCCTGGCCGAGGCCGGCGCCGACGTCGCCGTCCACTACCACTCCTCCGCCGACGAGGCGGCGAAGACCGTCTCCGCGATCGAGGCTCTGGGCCGCAGGGCCAAGGCGTTCAAGGCAGACGCGACGGTGACCGCCGAGGTGGACCTGCTGGTCGAGGAGGCCACCGGGTTCCTCGGCGGGCTGGACGTCCTCGTCTGCAACGCGGGCCACCTCATCGGCCGCGAGAAGATAGCGGAGATGTCCGACGATCACTTCGAGCGGGTCATCTCCACCAATCTGACGTCGACGTTCCGCACGGTGCGGGCCGCTCTGCCGCATCTGACGCAGTCGGCCGCCGGACGCGTCATCACGATGTCCTCGCTGGCCGCGCACAACGGCGGCGGTCCGGGCTCGGTCGCGTACGCGGCCGCCAAGGCCGGCGTACGGGGCTTCACCAAGGGCCTCGCGAAGGAGCTCGCAGGTACGGGCGTCACGGTGAACACGGTCGCCCCCGGCTTCATCAAGGGCACCGCCTTCCACGACACGTTCACGGCTGCCCCGGCTCAGGAGGCGATGGAGGCCGGCATCCCGGTCGGCCGGGCGGGCACGCCGGAGGACGTCGCCCACGCCGTCGTCCATCTGGCCTCCCCCGCCTCGGGGTTCCTCACCGCCACCACTGTGGACATCGACGGTGGCGTGTGGCCGCGTTGAGGCGGATCCCCCGGGAGCGGGGCGGCTGGTGGCACGCGTACGTCTGCCCGGCGCACGGCGTTGAGCTCGATCACGGTGACCTTCTCGCCGGTGTCTTCCCCGAGGGCGGTGCGCGGTGCGCTCGCGGCTGCCGGGTGGACACCGCGGCGGTGCGCGGCGCATGGGTGGTTCTGTCGCACCAGGCGTGGGCGCGGCACCTGCGGGTGCTCGCCCACCGGGGCGAGCGCGCGGAGGCGGTGGCGCGGCTCGTCGAGTACGCCGAGCTGTACGCGTCGCTCGCCACGGAGCGGCACGGCGAGGCGCAGGGCTGGATGCTGCGCGGCCGGCTCTTCCACCAGGCGCTGACCGACGCCATCTGGGCGGTGAACATCGGGCACACAGTGATCACCCTTGCCGACGACGGCACGGAGGATCTGGCAGCGGTGCTGCCTCTGCTGGACGACCTGGAGCGGGCGGCGCTGGAAGCCCGCGGTGTGCTGACCGGCCGGGGACAGCTGGCGTCCAACTACACCGCCTGGCTGAACGCGGCCGGTGCGTCCGCGAGCCGCGCCGCGTCGGCGGCCCGCGACAGTGAGTGGGACGGCTCGAAGCAGTGGCTGGAGGGCGAGCACGGGCTGTACGCGCATCTGCGGGTGGCCGTCGCCGAGGACGGCTGGGAGTGGGAGGGCAGCACGTATTACCACGGCTTCGTGCTGCGGGCCGCGCTGCTGGCGCTGCGTTCCACGGACCCGGCTGCCGTACCGTCCGACGTGGCCGGGGTACTGGCCGGGATGACGGACGTACTGGCGGCGGTCGCGACTCCGGGCGGCCTGCTCCCCGCGCTGCACGACGGCCCGTACCTGCGCCACCCGCTCGCCCTGGAGTGGCTCGAACTGGTGGCATTGGCACAGCAGTTGGTGCCCGTTGACGGGCTGGAGGCGGTGGCGTCCCGGGCCCGGATGGAGCTCGGTGCGTACGACGACGGACTGGACCGTGAGCTGGGCGGCTGGTTCGCGGGGCCGCCTCTCCCCCGGCGCGCCGCGCCCGACGGGGTCACCGTCTTCCCGGCAGCCGGCTACGGGGTGGTGCGCGCGGCGGGCATCCACGCCCTGCTGGACTTCGGCCCGCACGGCGGCTCGCACGGGCACCGCGACAAGCTGTCGCTCTATCTGTACGGCGACACGACCCCGTGGCAGCCGGACCCCGGCCAGGTGCCGTACGCGCACGCCGAGTTCAGGGACCTGTACGCCTCGACCGAGGCGCATCCGGCGTTCCGGGTCGACGGGGCGGAGCAGGCGGAGTGCGCGGGCGCTCTCCTGGCGTCGGACGACCGCTCGGTGACCGCCGAGGTCACCACCGCGTACGAGGGAGTGCGCGCGGTGCGCAGGGTCGTGGCGGGCGGCTGCTATCTGGTGGACCTGCTGAGTGTGACGGGCCGGGAGGCGCGCCGCGTCACCGGCCAGCTGCGTCCGGGGACCGCTCTGGACGTCCAGCAGCAGGCCGACGGCCCTGTACGCACCACGTGGTACGGCGACGAGACCCTGCACGGCTGGCACACGCACACTCCGGGGGCGGAGGTCCGTCCGTTCTCGCGGCCGGGCCCCGGTCCGGCGGACGACCCGCAGCGCACCCGCACCTGGGTCGACTTCACGGCACAGGCCGAGCGGATCACCTTCGCCTCTGTGTACCAGGCGGCCTCCGCGGGCCCCGCCGTGACCGGCGTACGACTCGACGGCGAGGAGCTGACGGTGGAGCTGGCGGACGGTTCGGCCGCGCGATTCGGAACGGGGAGCTGATCCGTGCTGCTCTCCGCCACTCCGCCTCCGGGGCCGCGTCCCGCGCGGGAACTCCGGCTGCGGGAGGAGGCCGCCCGTCATCGTGGCCTCACCCCACCTCGTACGCACCCCCTGGCCAGCATCACCTGGCTCGGCCCCGCGGCCTCCAACCCCGCGCTGGCCTACCGCACCACCGGCGACCGCGCGCATCTGGACGAGAGCCGGCGCTGGATCGAGGCCGCCGTCCGGCTGCCGCACTGGGGCCGCGCCCATATGCCGGACCACGATCTGGACGCGGGCTGGCTGCTGCACCATCTCGCCCTCGCCTACCGGTGGATCGGTGACGAACTGCCGGACGGGGTGCGGGCGCTGCTCCGGTACAAGCTGCTGCTGCAGGGCCGCCGGATGTACGAGTTCGCGGTGGCGAGCGAGGGCCGCTGGTGGTCGTCGTCGTACTGGCAGAACCACAACTGGATCTGTCACGCGGGCCTGGCGACAGCCGGCTACGTACTCGGCAAGGAGGAGTGGACCGAGCACGCGAAGGACAACCTCGGCACGGTCCTGGACCTGATGCCGCCGGACGGTTCGCACGCCGAAGGTGTCGTCTACTGGCGCTACGGTGTGCCGTTCCTGGCGATCCATCTGGACCTGCTCCAGGAGGCCGAGGGAATCGACTGGTGGGGGCGTGGCGGCTTCCTCTCCTCGACGTTCCGCTACCGGCTCCATCAGACGGCACCCGGCTTCGCGTTCAACGTCGACCACGGTGACTGCCACGACCGGCGCAGCGGCCACAGCGCCGGTCTGTACTACCGGCTCGCGGCGCAGTACGGGATCGCGGAGGCCCAGTGGATGGGCGACCTCGCCTCGGGCGAACTGCTGTGGCAGGAGGCCTCGGAGAGCGGGGTGCGGCCGGGGATCCTGCCGGAGGCCTATCTGGAGTACCTCTGGTACGACCCTTCGGTCCGGGCTGCCCGTCCGACGGAGACCCATGCGTTCTTCCCCGACCTCGGGCTGCTCGCGGCCCGCACCAGCTGGGACGACGACGCCACGCTGGTGTCGTTCAAGGCGAGTCCGGGCGGCGGTCACACGGCGTGGGAGGCCTCGGCGAAGCACCGGGCGGAGCTGGGGTGGGAGACCCTGAACCAAGGGCATCACCATCCGGACTCCGGTTCGTTCGTGCTGTTCTCCCAGGGCGGTTTCCTCGCCGTCGACGAGGGCTACAGCAACCGCAAGCGGGCGGCCCACCACAATCTCCTGCTGGTGGACGGGCAGGGGTACGCGGACGAGGACCGCTACCACGTCTACGAGGGCATCCCGTACGAGCGGCAGGCCCGGCAGCGCGATGTCCTCGTGGACGCGGAGAGCGGCTGGGCGCACGCCACCGCGGAGATCGCCGCGATGTACGACCCCGGGCTCGGGGTCCGGCGCCTGGACCGGACCCTGGTCTTCACACCGTCGGGGCGGCTCGTCCTGCTCGACCTGGCCGAGGCGGAGGTGGGACGTGAGTGGACGTTCCTGCTCCAGACCGACCGTCCGGCAGAGCTCGGGCCGGACGGCAGCGCTCTGATCAGGTCGGGGGTGGCCACCGCCCTCCTCCAGCGATTCGCACCGGCCGATGCCTCGGTCGGCTGCGAGGTCACAGAGGTCGAGGCCAATCCGACGTCCAGCACGCCGGAGCTGCGTCTGACCCGCACCCTGCACACGCTGCGCGCGACGACCCCGCGATCTCCCGAAGGGCTCTTCCTCACCGCGCTCACTCCGGGCGGAACACCGGGCGGAACGCCGGGCGGTGAGCGGGTCGCGTGCACGGAGGGGCACGGGGTCACCTTCGCGGGGACCGAGGAGACGGGGACCGAGGAGACCGTCCTCCTGTCCCCGGTCGGCCGGCGCATCCGCACGGAAGCGGTGGACGCCGATGCCGCCGCCGTGCTGCTCGGCCCGGGCGGGGCGCCGTACGTGGTGGCGTGCACGCGGCTGGAGCTGGACGGACGCGTACTCCTCGACGTGACCGAGCCGTACACAGGAAAGGTCGGCTGACCATGCAGGCAATCCTCCCGTCCGGTGGGACGGCGCTGCTGCGCCGCCTGGAGTTCATCGCCTTTCCGGCCGCCGCCGGGGCGGCGTGCTCCGTGCTGTCCCTGGGCGTCGTGACCTGGCTGCCCGCGCTGGCCGCGATGGGCCACGCCCTTCAGCTCTGGCGCGCCGAAGGCGACAGCCGCGTGTTCGCGAACACGTTCGCGGCCTTCCCCCGCTACTGGCGGGCGCTGTGGCCGCACGGCCTGCTCTCCACGGGGGCGGGGGCCGTCCTCACCGCGAACATCGTGTACCTGCTCGGGCGTTCGGAGCCCTGGACCTTCGTCGTGCTCGCCGCGCAGGTGGGCACCGCGGCCGCCCTCGTCATCCACCACATCGCTCTGGCGGCCGAGGCCGGCCGGACCCGCGAGGGTTCGGTCCGTACGTGGTCGGCAGGCGCACTCGCGCTCGGCTTCGGGTCCCCGGCCCGGGGCACCGCGCTGCTCGGCGCCGTGGTCTCCGCCGTGCTGCTCTCCCTCGTCGTACCGCTGGGGCCGCTGCTGCTGGGCCCCAGCGTCCCCGTACTGCTCGCTCTGTCCTTCGCCGATCCCAGGAGGCACACCCCATGAGCCGTTTACTGCGTACCGCCGTTGCCGCCGCGCTCGCCGCCGGCACCCCGCTCCTCCTCGCCACGCCGTCCCCGGCAGCCGAGGCGGCCACCGCGTACTACGTCTCGCCGTCCGGGAACGACTCCGCCGCCGGTACGTCGGCGGGGGCACCGCTCGCCACGATCCAGAAGGCCCTGGAGCTGGCGCCCACCGGCGCGGTGGTGCGTCTCGCGGCCGGCACGTACCGGCAGGACGTCGTCACCACGCGCCCCGGCGTCACGATCACGGGGCCGTCGGACGCGGTGGTGAAGGGCGCGGGCGACAGCCGCATCATCCAGGTGCGGCACGACTCGACGACGCTGAGCGGCTTCACCGTCGACGGGCTGCACGGCTCGGCCGACGACGTCGCGGGCTACCGTCTCAAGCTCGTCTACGTCATGAGCACGACCCCCGGCAACGGTGTGGGCGCCCTGCACATCACCGGGATGACACTGAAGAACGCGGCGGACGAATGCCTGCGGCTGCGCTATCTGGTCACGGGTGCGGAGGTGAACGACAACACCATCACCGACTGCGGGGTCGCCGACTTCAAGTTCGGCGGTGGCGGCAAGAACGGCGAGGGCATCTACCTCGGCACGGCGCCCGAGCAGCAGGGTGCCAACGGCGCCCCGGACGCGGCGGCCGATATCAGCAGGAACAACCGCATCCACCACAACACCATCGTCACCCGCGGCAACGAGTGTGTGGACGTGAAGGAGAACTCGACAGTCAACTACGTCGAGTACAACGACTGCAGCGGCCAGAAGGACTCCAGTTCCGGCGGGCTCGACGCACGCGGCAGCGGCAACATCTTCCGCTACAACACCGTGCACGACAACGTGGGCGCGGGTGTCCGCCTCGGCGGTGACACCGCGACCGACGGCATCGACACGAGCGTGTACGGCAACACGATCACCGGCAACGCGGGCGGCGGCATCAAGTTCATGCGCACCCCGCAGGGCCCCGTCTGCACCAACACGATGAGCGGCAACACCGGCGGCGACGCGGTCGGGACCTACGCCGACGAGTACGACCCGACCGGGGCGTGCCCGCAGTGACCGTCAGGGGGCCCGCGAGACGCGGGGTACTGACGGCCGCCGCCGCGGGAGTGGCCGCGGTCGCGGCGACGGCGCCCGCCGCCCGCGCCGCGCAGTCCGACGGATCCGGCCGGCCGAGGCGCGCGGGGCCCTGGGCCATGTCCTGGGCCACGGCACAGACCGCGCCGACCGCGACGGACACGGTGGCGGCCGCCGGGCTGACCGACGGGGTGTTCACCGCGACCGTGCGCCTCTCGGCAGGTGGCCGGGTGCGCCTGAGGTACGGGCACGCCTTCGGAGCCGTGCCCGTGCTGATCGGTCCGGTGACCGCCGGCGGGCGGGCCGTGACGTTCGGCGGAAGGCGGCAGGCGTGGCTGGCCGCCGGCGCGTCCCTGACCAGCGATCCGGTCGACGGGCTGCGCGCCCCGGACGGATCGGCGCTGACGGTGGAGACCAGACTGCCGGGCCCCACCGGTCCGTTGTCCTTCCACCGCAACACGCACGCTTCGCACAGCGTCGACGGGGCGCGCACCACCTCGGTGTTCCTCCTGACGGGCGTGGAGGTGACCGGCGCCCACGGGCCCGTCGTCGCCGTGCTCGGCGACTCGGTCTCGGAGGGCGTCGGAACGCCCGACGACGCCGATCTGCGCTGGCCGGACCAGCTGGCCCGGCGGATTCCCGGATCGGCCGTCGCCAACCTCGGCGTCAGCGGAAACAGACTGCTGCTGGACGACGCCCGCTTCGGGCCCGGCGGCCAGGCACGTTTCGACCGCGACGTCCTCGCGCTGCCGGGTCTGCGCACCGTGCTGGTCCAGCTCGGTGTCAACGACCTCCAGCAGCCGCCGGCCCAGACGGACGCCTCACTCGTGCTGGCCGGATACCGCCAGCTGGTGCTGCGGGCCCGGAGCGCCGGGCTGAGGATCGTCGGCTCGACCATCACCCCGTTCGAGGGCTGGATCCGCTGGACACCGGAGCTCGACGAGGTGCGGCAGCGGATCAACCGCGCGGTGCGCACCGGCCATCTGTTCGACGCGGTCGCCGATTTCGACGCCGCGCTGTGCGACCCCGCACACCCGTCGCGCCTGCGGCCCGCCTTCGACAGCGGTGACGGCCTGCACCCCAATCCTTCCGGTCACGCCGCGCTCGCTGGGGCCGTCGACCGCCGACACCTGCTGTGAGGACCCGAACCATGACCCCAGGCACCGGCACCACACGGCGCACCGTCCTGGCCGGAGCGGCGGCGCTCGGCGCGGCCGTCACCCTGCCCCTCACCCTCACCCCCCAGGCCGCGCACGCCGCCGCCGGAGAGGCCGGAGCACTGCGCGCCCGCTGGCACACCCTGCTGACGGGAGGCCCCGGTCTCGACCTCACGGACGAGCGGGTCGCGGCGGCGGTCGCCCGGACCGGCCGGGCCGCCACCACAGCGGCCAAGGACCTCGATCCGTCCAGGACCGACGGGCTGTTCGCGGATCTGACCAGCACGACGCTCTCCAACCACGTCACCACGTCGTTCAAGCGCCTCGCCACGATCGCGACCGCCTGGGCGGTCCCCGGCACCCCGCAGCACGGTGACGCCTCCCTGCGCGATCTGCTGCTCGCCGGCGTCGACTGGATGCTGACGAACCGCTACGGTCCCGGGCACACCCGCTTCGACAACGACTGGGACTGGGAGATCGGCTCGGCCCTCGCACTCAACGACGCGGCCGTGCTGCTGTACGACGTACTCGGCGCGGACCGGCTGGGGCGGATCACCACCGCGGTGCGGCACTACACCCCCGACCCGAACCTGTGGCGCGTCGACCGGCAGATCGCCACCGGTGCCAACCGGGTGTGGGTCTCCACCGTGGTCGCCGTCAACGCCGTGCTGAGTGACGACGGGGCCGCCCTGGCCCGGGTGCGTGACGCTCTTTCGGACGTCGAGGGTTCGGGGGCCAACAGCGTCCTGGCCTTCAACGACCGCACGGACGGCACGGCGGGAACGGGTGAGGGCTTCTACGCCGACGGCTCGTTCCTGCAGCATTACAAGCACCCGTACAACGGCGGCTACGGCAAGGAGCTGCTCAACAGTCTCTCCCGTCTGCTGAATCTGCTCGCGGGCACGGACTGGACGGTCACCGACCCCGATCTCGACAACGTCCGCGGCTGGGTCCTCGACGGTTTCGACCCGCTGCTGGCGCGGGGCGATGTGATGGCATCGGTGTGCGGGCGCGAGATCGCGCGTCCCAGCAAGCAGGGCCACGCCTCGGCGCAGACGGTCGTCGAGGCGGTGCTGCGGCTGATCCCGAGCTTCCCCGGCGAGACGGGCGAGGGCTTCACGGCGCTGGTGAAGCAGTGGATAGCCGAGGACACCTACCGGGACTTCCTCGCGGTCACCGACCCGGCGTCCCTCGTCGCCGCGCTGCGGATCATCGATTCGCCCGTCCCGGCGCGCGGGCCGCTGGTCGCCCACAAGCAGCACCCCCGGATGGACAAGGCGGCGCACCACCGGCCCTCGTTCGCGCTGGGCATCTCGGCGTACTCGAGCCGGATCTACAACTACGAGTCGATCCAGAACGAGAATCTGCACGGCTGGCATCTCTCCGACGGCATGGTGCTGCTGTACAACGACGACCTCGGGCACTACAGCGAGGACTACTGGCCGACCGTCGACCCCACCCGGCTGCCGGGCACCACTGCCGTCGCCGGCCGGCCCGCGGACGCCGCGGGCCAGCGCACGACGAGCAACGCCGACTGGGCGGGCGGCACCGCTCTGCCTGGGACGACCCTCGGCGCGTACGGCATGGAGCTGCGGGCGTACGGGAACACCCTGCGCGGCCTCAAGAGCTGGTTCTGCCTGGACGACGTGATCGCGTGTGTCGGATCCGGCATCGGCGCCGACGCGGGCACGGTGGAGACGGTCGTCGAGAACCGCAAGCTGCGCGATCCTTCCGCGACGCTCCTCGTCAACGGCAGCGCGGCACCTGGCGGCACGGGCTGGTCGGCGCCGCTCGGCAAGGTCAGGTGGCTGCACCTCGAAGGGACCGGGGGCTATGTCTTCCCCGAACCCGCCGACCTGCGCGGTCTGCGTGAGGAACGCACGGCGACCTGGCGCGAGATCAACCTCAAGTACGGCACGGACACCCCGGTCACCCGCCCCTATCTGACGCTGTGGCAGGACCACGGGACGGCTCCCGCCGGTGCCGGCTACTTCTGGCTCCAGGCCCCCGCGGCCTCGGCCGCGCGGACCCGGCAGTGGTCGGCGGCGCCTCCGGTGCGGCTGGTCTCCCGATCGACGGCCGTGCACGCGGTACGCCGCGCCGCGGACGGACTGCTCGCCGCGAACTTCTGGGCCGCGGGTACGGCGCAGGAACTGACGTGCGACGGTCCCGCCTCGGTGCTGGTGCGCCCGGAGGGCAGGACGCTCACGGTGGCCATCTCCGATCCGACGCAGCTGCGGTCCTCGGTGGTGCTCGACCTGGCGCGGCCCGGTCTCACGGTCGCCGCCGCGGATCCCGGCATCCGCACCACGCGCACGGGCCGGGGGCTGCGGATCACCGCGGACACGGCCGGCCTGCACGGCGCGACCCTCAACCTCACCCTGAAGAGGAGCTAGACCCTTGCTGTTCGACATGCCTCTGGAGCGGCTGCGCGAGTACCGGCCGGATCCCGAGGAACCCGCCGACTTCGACGCCTTCTGGGAGAAGACCCTCGGCGAGACGGCCCGCCACGGCCTGGGCGCCGAGTTCGTCCCGTACGACGCCGGCTTCACGACCGTGGACGTCTACGACGTGACGTTCAACGGCTGGGGCGGGCAGCCGGTCAAGGCCTGGCTGATGCTCCCGCGCGTCCGCTCCGGCCCGCTGCCGGCCGTGGTGCAGTACATCGGGTACAACGGCGGCCGTGGCATCCCGTACTCCTGGCTCACCTGGAGCGCGCTCGGCTACGCCCATCTGGTGATGGACAACCGGGGCCAGGGCGGCGGTGGCAAGAACACCGCGGACACCCCTGACCTCGGCCCGGACGGCCACGGCTCCTCCTCTCCCGGGTTCCTCACCCGTGGCATCGAGGACCCCTACCGGCATTACTACCGCCGCCTCATCACCGACGCCGTGCGCGCGGTCGACGCGGTGAAGGCCCACGACGCCGTGGACTCCTCACGGGTCGCGGTCCTCGGCGGCAGCCAGGGAGGCGGCCTCGCGCTCGCCGTCGCCGGGCTGCGGGACGACGTCGCGGCGGCCGTCGCCGATGTGCCGTTCCTCTGCCACTTCCGGCGCGCCTCGCAGATCACGGACTCGGGCCCCTACGCGGAGATCGCCCGCTGGCTGTCCGGACACCGCTTCAGGATCGACGAGGCCATGGAGACCCTCTCCTACTTCGACGGGGTCAACTTCGCGGCGCGGGCGACGGCCCCGGCCTGGCTGTCGGTGGGGCTGATGGACCGGATCTGCCCGTCCTCGACGGTCTTCGCGGCGTACCACGCGTACGCGGGCCGAGCCCAACTGGAGGTGTTCACGTACAACGGTCACGAGGGCGGTGCGGAGTACGACCTGCCGCGCAAGCTCGGGGCGTTGCGCGGGGTGTTCGGGCAGTAGGGGCGACGGTCACCGGTCCAGCGCCGCCATGGCGGCGTTGTGGCCGGGCACCCCGCTGACCCCGCCGCCGCGCACCGCGCCCGCCCCGCACAGCAGGACGTTGGCGTGCGTGGTCTCGACGCCCCAGCGGCCCGTCTCCCCGGTGGCGTACGGGAAGGACAGGTCCCGGTGGAAGATGTGGCCGCCGGGCAGCCTCAGGTCCCGCTCCAGGTCGAGGGGGGTCTTCGCCTCGATGCACGGCCTGCCGTCGGCGTCGAGGGCGAGGCACTCGGTGATCGGCTCCTCGAGATGGGCGTCGAGTTCGGCCAGGGTGGCTCCGAGCAGGGCGGTGCGCGTCGCCTCGTTGTCCGCCGTGAAGAGCCGTGCGGGGGTGTGCAGGCCGAAGAGGGTGAGGGTCTGGTAGCCGCGGGCCGCGAGGTCGGGGCCGAGGATCGACGGGTCGGTCAGCGAGTGGCAGTAGATCTCGGACGGCGGGGCGGCGGGCGGACGTCCGGCCGCCGCCTCGCGGTAGGCGGCGGCCAGTTGCCCGTACCCCTCGGCGATGTGGAACGTCCCGGCGAAGGCCCGGTGCGGGTCGACGCTGTGGTCACGCAGCCTCGGCAGCCGGGTGAGCAGCATGTTCACCTTCAGCTGGGCGCCCTCGGCCGGGGAGGGCGGCTCCTCGCCCAGGAGCGCGGCCAGTGCCTGCGGCGAGGCGTTGACCAGGACCCGGCGCGCGCCGATCACACGCTCCCCGCCGGGTGAGCGGACCGTCACCTCGGCGCGGGTGCCGTCCGTCTCGATGCGGGTCGCCTCGTGCAGGACGCGGATCTCGGCGCCCGCCGCGCGGGCCGCGCCGGCCAGGGCGTCGGTGAGCGCGCCCATGCCGCCGACGGGGACGTCCCAGTCGCCCGTGGAATTGCCGATCACGTGGTAGAGGAAGCAGCGGTTCTGGAGCAGGGACGGGTCGTGGGCGTCGGCGAAGGTGCCGATCAGCGCATCGGTGAGCACGACACCGCGTACGAGGTCGTCGGTGAAGTTCTCTTCGACGGCGACGCCGATGGGCTCCTCGAACAGCATGCGCCAGGCGTCCGCGTCGTCCACTCGCGCCCGCAGGCCGGCGCGCGACGGCAGGGGTTCGGTGAGTGTCGGGAACACCCGCTCGGCGACCCGCGCCGTCATCCCGTAGAAGCGCTGCCAGGCCTCGTACTCCCGGCCGTCGCCGGTGAGTGCGGCAAAGGACTCCCGGGTGCCGTCGCCGCCGACGAGCAGCCCCGTGGGCCGGCCGCCGCGCACGACCGGGGTGTACGAGGAGACGGTGCGCTTGCGTACGGCGAAGTCGAGGCCGAGCTCCCGGACGATCTTCTGCGGGAGGAGCGAGACGAGGTAGGAGTAGCGGGAGAGCCGGGCGTCGACGCCGTCGAAGGGGCGGGTCGACACGGCCGCTCCCCCGGTGGCGCCGAGACGTTCCAGGACGAGCACGGACTGCCCTGCGCGGGCGAGGTAGGCGGCGGCGACCAGGCCGTTGTGGCCGCCGCCGACGATGACCGCGTCGTAGGCGGCGTGCGTGGGTGTGCCGGGTGAGGGCGTCTCGTCTGCGGGCATGCTCCTTCGTAACACGCGCTGATCGTCCCTGGACAGAGGCACGGGGCCGCGGCGTCCCGGGCCGGGGGCAGCCGCCGGAAACCGTTGTGCGGTACGCCGGCGCCTGTGGGAGGGTGCTGGCGGCCGCTGCCCGCCCTGCCCGTCACAGGAGAGTCCATGAACATTCCCGCCCGTCTGATCCCGTTGCTGGACCAGTTCGACTGGGCCCGCGAACGCCTCGGGAACCGGTTGGCGGGCCCAGTCGTGGACAGCGGCAACGGCACGGACGTGGAGGCCCCGGCGCTCACCGACGAGGAGTACCTGTGGGAGCCGGTGCCGGACTGCTGGTCGGTCCGTCGGCACAGCGCGGGTCCCGGGCCGGGCGCTACCGTCCTGACGGGTGCGGGCGAGTGGGGACGCGACACGGCACCGTCCCCGCACCCTTCGCCGCCGCCCTTCACCACCCTGGCATGGCGGCTGAGCCATCTCAGCGAGCTGTTGGCCCTGCGTGCCGATCACACGGCGGGGAACCACAGCCTCACCCGGGACGACCACCGGGTGGCGGGGGACGCGGCGGGGGCGCTCGCGGACTTCGACGCCTCTGCCACCGCGTGGCGTGCGGCGCTGCTCGGCGCCGACGACGCGGCGCTCGACACGGTCGGGTACAGCACCTACCCGTACGGCAGCGACCCGGAGGATCCCTTCCTGGACATCGTGTGGTGGGTCAACCAGGAGCTGCTGCACCACGGTGCCGAGATCGCGCTGCTGCGCGACCTCTACCGCGTACGGGGCGCCCTGGCCTGACGGCCGGTGACCTCCCGAGCCCCCTGACCGGTTTGACGGTCAGTGCGGCGGCATCCCGCGCTGCCTGCGCAGGTCGGCGACCCTCCGGTAGAGGTCCACCGCCTCCGTACCGCGGCCGAGCTGTTCGAGACACAGTGCCTCGTCGTTGCGGCTCGCGAGGGTGTCGGGGTGGTCGGCGCCGAGGACCCGTTCGCGGATCTCGGCGACCGTACGGTAGTCGGTGAGTGCGTCGGCCCAGCGGCCGAGCCAGCCCAGCCCCACGGCCACCTCGCGGCGGCTGACGAGCGTGTCGGGGTGGTCGGCGCCCAAGGTGCGTTCCCGGAGGGCGCAGACCTCGCGCGACTCGGCGAGCGCCTCCTCCCAGCGCGCCAGCCGCCCCAGGTTGACGCCCAGACCGTGCCGGGCGCGCAGCGTCTCGGGGTCGGCGGGTCCGCCGACCCGGGTGCGGTCCTCGACCAGAGCGCGGTAGAGCTCCAGGGCCTCGGCACTGCGGCCCAGTCTGCCGAGGCTGATGCCCACCTCGTAGCGGGCGGACAGCGTGTCGGGGTGGTCGGGGCCGAGCGCGGCGGAGCGGGCCTGCGCCACGTCGCGGTAGGTCTGCAGGGCTTCGGTCCAGCGGTCCAGCCGACCGAGTGTGTACGCCACTTCGTACAGCGTGACCAGGGTGTCCGGGTGTGTCGCGCCGAGCAGGCGGCCGCGTGCGTCCGCGACCTCGCGGGCCATGCGGTAGGAGTCCTCCAGGCGGCCCAGTCTGCTGAGGTTGAAGGCGAGGTTGTGACGGCAGCGCAGGGTGTCGGGGTGGTCCGGTCCCATGGAGCGCTCCCGCGAGGCGAGCACCGCGGCGTAGACCTGGTGGGCCTCGAAGTGGCGGTCGAGCTGACCGAGGACGTACGCCGTCTCCTGCCGGGCCGCGAGGGTCTCGGGGTGGTCGGGACCCAGGGTGCGTTCGCGGCCGTCGGCCACGCGGCCGAACTCGCGCAGCGCGTCAGCGGCGTGTCCGGTGCGGCTGAGGGTGAATCCGACCTCGTACCTGCTGGCGAGGGTGTCGGGGTGGTCGGGGCCGAGGGCGTGTTCGCGTTCGGCGGCGACCGCGCGGTGTACCTCGCCCGCCTCCTCCCAGTGGCCCAGGCGCCCCAGGTTGAGTCCGGCGCTGTGCCGGCTGGCCAGCGTGGCGAGCAGGCCGGGTGCCGGTGTGGGGCGGCCCGACCCCGCGAGCGGGAAGCCGCCGGTGAGGTCCTGACCGGTTCCGGTGGTCCACGCCCCGGTCAGCGCGGCCTCGTGGTCGACGGCGGCCGTACCTGGGTACGTCGCGCCGACGGCCTTGTGACCGGTGGTCATGTTTCGCGTCCAGGAGGGCAGTCGAGAGGCCGCGCCACCGGGGAGCCGGACCGGGACGGGCGGGGCGAGCCGGACCCGTCCGTCCCCCGGCTGCTCGCCGGTGCGCCCGAGCGCGATGCGCTGCCTCAGGTCACCGGCGTCGGCCGGCCGCTCGCCCGGCGTCTTGGCCAGCAGATCCAGGACGACCTCGTCGAAGAACCTCGGGAGTTCGGCGCGGTGGGTGCGCGGCGGCTCGGGAGCGGTGTCGCGGTGTCCGACGAGCACGGACCAGGCGTCGTCCATGTCGAACGGCGGTACACCCGTGGCGATCTCGTACAGCACACAGCCCAGGGAGTAGAGGTCGCTGCGGTGGTCGACCTCCCCGCCGCTGATCTGCTCGGGCGACATGTAGTGCGGGGTTCCCATGGCGATGCCGGTACCGGTGAGGCGGGAGGTGAAGCCGATGTCGTGGCCCAGCCGCGCGATGCCGAAGTCGCAGATCTTCACCGCGCCGTCGTCGAGCCGCATGATGTTGGCGGGCTTGAGGTCCCGGTGCACGATGCCCTGCTGGTGGGTGTAGCCGAGGGCGTCGGCTACCTGTTCCGCGATGTCGACGACATCGGCCACCGGCAGCGGGTGCTGCTTGTTGTCCTCCAGGAGCTGGCTGAGGTTGCGTCCCTCCAGGAGCTCCATGACGAGGTAGAGGACACCGTCCGACTCGCCGAAGTCATGGACGACGGTGACTCCGCGGTGCTGGAGCGCCGCGGCCACCCGGGCCTCGCGGCGGAAGCGCTCACGGAGTATGCGGGTGAAGGCCTGATCGTGCTGCGGCCCCATCGGTTTCAGGCACTTGACTGCCACCTGCCGGCCCAGCGATTCGTCGCGCGCACGCCACACCTCGCCCATGCCTCCGCGCCCGATCAGATCGAGCAACCGGTAGCGGCTCTGGATCAGCCTGGTGTCCGCCATCGCCTGTTGCCGCCCCCGTTTGCTCCACTGCCCGCTACTGCTGCGCCCTCCCCGGCCCGTCCAGTATGGCTGCCTGTCTGCTGAGTTTGTACGGGGCGGGTCGGCTGCCGGGGCCGAGTCGTGCCATCGCCTTCACAATGTGTTGGGGCGGCAGGAGACGGCGGAGGCGGGCGGGGACGCAGCGCAGGACGGTTCCAGTGGTGCGCAGGCGACGGTCCACCCTCGACGGAGACGGCGCGGCCCTGCCGTACAGCTCGTGTGCGTACGCGGGCAGGGAGTCATGGGCGAGTGCGGCCACGCGTCGCCGGAGCGCAGGTGGCGGAGGGGCCGTCCCGGCCGGGCCGGGACGGCCTCCCCTGACGCGGGTCAGCGCTTCACGGCCCGCAGGACCACGAATTTGGGATCACCGGCGACGGTGACGCAGTTGCCGAAGAGCCGGCGCAGCTGGGTGTGGTAGCCGAGGTGCCGGTTGCCGACGACCCACAGCTCCCCGCCCTGGCGCAGAGCGGCACGCGCTCCGTGGAACATGTTCCGGGCCGTGGCGTCGGTGACCGCCTGATGTGAGTGGAACGGCGGGTTGCTGAGGACCAGGTCCACGCTTGCCGGGGGCACGTCCGCCATCCCGTCGCCGACCAGGAAGCCGGCCTCGGCCTCCGGCCCGGTGTTCTCCCGGAAGGTCGCCTCGGCGGAGGCGACGGCCTGGTAGGACTCGTCGATGAAGGTCACGGTCGCGTCGGGGTTGGCGAGTGCCGCGGCCGTACCCACCACGCCGTTCCCGCAGCCGAGGTCGACCACACGGTCGGGCCCCGTCCGCTCCGGGAGGTGCTTCAGGAAGAAGCGGGTGCCGAGGTCCAGGCGTTCGGCGCAGAAGATCCCGGCGTGGTTGGTGACCGTACGGCCGGAGACCACTCCGACGTCGTCCGGCAGGTCGTAGCGGTACGGCCAGGGGCTGGGAGTCCTGGGCAGAGCAGGGTCCGGGGTGCAGAAGATGAGCCGCGCCTTCTTCACCGCGAGGGACGTGCGGGTGGGCCCGATGATCCGCTCGAACAGCTTGAGGGTGGAGGTGTGGATCTCCTTCACCATGCCGGTGCCGATGATGACGGTCCCGGCGTGCACGGCGGGCGCGAGCCTGTGGAGCTGGTCCTCCAGGAGGGCGAGGCTCTTGGGTACCCGCACGAGCAGCAGGTCCACGCGCTCCGGCGGGGTGTCGCGCACCGACAGCATGCGTACCGAGTCCGGGGCGGCGCCGTTGCGCGCCAGGTTGGCCTGGGTGGCACGCCGTGCGAGATACGAATCGGTGATCTGGACCGGGCCGTGCGCGGCCAGCGCGGTGGCAAGGGCACCCCAGCGGTCTCCCACCACGGCCACGGTGCCGGAAGGGCGGACCGGCTCGCTCCCATCCGCTCCCTCCAGCCGCCGCAGCAGATACTCGTCGGCGGCGTCCCACGCACGGAAGGGATCACGCGGGTTCTCGGGAAAGCGGGCGAGATCGAATTCGCCCTGTGACGTCGTCAAACGGTTCATATTGCGTTCAGGCTAACCGAGTGGCGGGAAGCGCCCCGCACGCTCCCCGCCCCAGGGCGTCCCACGGGTCCTACGGGAGCCGCTTGTCCATCGCCGAGCGGCCCTCCTCCGACAACCTGCGCTGTGCCCACGCCAGGCTTTCGGGGGTCAGATCCCGCCCGGAGGCCAGCACCAGGTCCTCCGCGGTGGGCTGATCGTTGCCGCCGGTGTGCAGCAGACGGTCGGGGGTCACCCCCCGCACCTCCGGCGCGGATACGGATACGGATTCGGACTCTTCGCTCATACCGCCTCCTCGTCCTTGCGGCAATTCTCGCGCCGGGTCGGCATCCGCGCATCCGAGGCCCGGAAGGAGCCAGAAGATCTGTCACTTGACTTGCACATGATGAATACGCAACGTTCACACGACCGGCACCGTGCGTGTGGAAGGCTCCCGACCGAACAGGCAACCGCCCGGCCACCACGACACCGTTCCGCCGCCCCGGAGAGGACACCCCACATGTCCAGTCGTCGCCGTTTCTACGCGCGTCCACTGCTCGCGACAGCCGCCTCGATCGTCGTACTCACCGGCGTCGCGTCCACCGCGCCCGCCGCCACCCCCACGACGTCCCCGGCCGCCGCCCTCGACGACACCTACTACCAGGACGCCCTCGGCAAGACGGGCACCGCGCTCAAGAGCTCGCTGCACACGATCATCAGCGACCAGACCAAGCTCTCCTACAGCCAGGTCTGGGACGCCCTCAAGGCGACCGACGAGGACCCGGCCAACTCGTCCAACGTGATCCTCCTCTACACCGGCCGCTCCCAGTCCAAGAGCGAGAACGGCGGCAACACCGGCGACTGGAACCGGGAGCACGTGTGGGCCAAGTCCCACGGCGACTTCGGCACCGCGACCGGCCCGGGGACCGACATCCACCACCTGCGCCCCGAGGACGTCCAGGTCAATTCCACCAGGGGCAACAAGGACTTCGACAACGGCGGCAGCGCCGTGTCGGGGGCACCGGGGAACCTCACCGACAGCGACTCCTTCGAACCGCGCGACGCGGTCAAGGGAGACGTCGCCCGGATGATCCTCTACATGGCGGTGCGCTACGAGGGCGACGACGCCTTCGCCGACCTGGAGCCGAACGACAAGGTGAGCAACGGGTCGGCCCCGAACATCGGGCGGCTCTCCGTGCTGAAGCAGTGGAGCCAGGAGGACCCGCCGGACAGCTTCGAGCAGAACCGCAACGAGGTCATATTCGACCGGTACCAGCACAACCGGAACCCGTTCATCGACCACCCGGAGTGGGTCGAGGCCATCTGGTAGGGGTTCAGCCCGGTCCGGCCACGGCCTGCGCGCAGTGCTCGGCGGCCTCCTCGCGGGAGCCGAAGCGCGGCAGGTCCTGGCCGGTCCGCTCGCGGACCAGGTCCGGGGGGCCCAGCCGGTCGCCCGGATCGACGACGGCCGCGCGCCGCCCCTCCCGGGCGAGCCGGGAGAGGCCGGCGTGCAGCAGTGCGAGGGCGTCGGAGTCGGCGCCGGTCACCTCGCGCAGGTCGAGGACCACCGGACCGGCGCCCTCCGAGCCCGACTCGTCCAGCGCGTACAGCACGCGCTCGGCGGCGGTGAAGTCGAGGGCACCCTGGGCGGCGACGACACCCACGCGTTCGTGCAGCGCGCGCTCCCGCCGGCCGGACGGCGCCGAGGGCAGCACATCGGCGGTGGCGACCAGCGTGACGGTGGAACCCGGCAGCGCCGGGTTCTTCATGAGGTGGAGCCCGAGCCGTTCCGAGAGCGCGCCGAGCGCGGCGTGGCCGCGTACGGAGGTGCCTGACGCGTCCAGGAGCGGACTGTAGGCCGCCAGGCCGAAGCGGGCCGGACCGGCGGCGATCAGGCCACCCGAGACGCCGCTCTTGGCGGGCAGCCCGACTCTGAGCAGCCAGTCGCCGGAGGCGTCGTACATCCCGCAGGTCGCCATGACAGCGAGGACCTGGGCCGCGACCTCGGGGGAGACGACTCTCTCCCCGGTGACCGGATTGACGCCGCCGTACGCCAGGGTCGCGGCCATCACGGCGAGATCGACGGCGGTGGCCCGCACCGAGCACTGCCGGAAGTAGGTGTCCACCGCGGCCACCGGGTCGACGGGCAGGGTCCCCGTGCTGCGGATCAGGTAGGCGAGTGCCCGGTTGCGGTCCCCTGTCGCCGCCTCGGAGGCGTAGACGTCCTCGTCGACATCCAGCTTCCGCCCGGCGAACCGGCTCAAGCAGGTCAGGATGCGGTGGAACGCGGGAGCCTCACGGCTGTCGGGGACCAGGGCGGTGGTGACGATGGCGCCGGCGTTGACCATCGAATTGGCCGGCCGCCCGGTGCCGGGTTCCAGGCTGATGGCGTTGAACGCCTCACCGCTCGGTTCCGCGCCCACCCAGCGGCTCACCTCGTCGAGGCCGAGCGAGGCCAGCGCGAGGGCGTAGACGAAGGGTTTGGACACCGACTGCAGGGTGAAGGGGGTGTCGGCCGCGCCCGCGCTGTAGGAGTGCCCGTCCATACTGACGAGGGCGAGCCCGAAGTCGTCGGGATCGGACCTGGTCAACTCCGGGATGTAGTCGGCACGTCGGCCTTCGCGTACGCCGACGAAGCGTGCGTGGAGATCGCGCAGCGCGTCCGTGACGGCCTCGGAGGCGCTCACCGGAGGCCTGCCGGGTGTCGCACGGACCCACCCGCGAAGGGCGGCCGCTCCCCCGTCATTCCGCCTCGTCGCCGAAGATCTCGCGAAGCTTGGCCTCACGCTCCGTGTCGAGGTTGCTGTGCAGCAGCTCGGCGCCACCGCCGGGCAGCGACTCACTGATGCGGCTGGGCACCTCGTCCAGCGTGAGCAGGAACAGCGCCGATGTCCCGGGCGTCACCTTCTGCTTGACCTCGGCGATGAAGTCGTCGTCGATGCCGACGTCGGCGAGCCTGCCGCCGAGCGCCCCCGCCGCGGCGCCGATGGCCGCGCCGAGCAGCGGCATCAGGAAGATCAGACCGAAGAGCATTCCCCAGAAGGTGCCGCTCAGCGCACCCGCGCCGACGAGGTTGATCAGCTGCTTGGTCTTCGGCTTGGAGCGCTCGGCGGGCCAGGTCACGACGGCGGCGTCGAGGATCTTGACCAGCCCTTCCTTCTGCAGGGACTTCAGAGCGGTCTCCACGTTCTCCGCGCCTTCGGCCGTCTGGAACTTCCACACAGTGAGCGTGGACATCGCATGCACCTCCGGAGAGAAGGGAATAATTCGCCCATATTAGGATCAAAAGGTATGAATTGACTCGTTGAACGACCCGCTCCGCACCAGGGGGCGGCTCCAGCACCGCGGACCCCGAATCCCCCGGGAGGGAACGATGGATACGGACGCCCTGACGCCCGGCCTGCTGCAGGAACTTCGCGCGACCAGGCCCTATCCGGCTCTGTCCCTGACGATGCCGACCCACCGCCGGGCGCCGGACAACGCCCAGGACGCCGTCCGGCTGCGGAACCTCGTGGCCGAGGCCGGCAACCGGCTTGACGCCGACCCCCGGGTGACCCACGAGGCCCGGTCCGCGGTGAAGGCGCAGCTGGACCGCGCGGTGGCCGAGGTGGATCAGCGCCGGGCCCTGGAGTCCCTCGTCATCTTCGCCGACACCGACGAGTACCAGATCTGGCAGCTCCCGCGCACCGCGCCCGAACGAGTGGTCCTGAGCGACAGCTACCTCACCCGCAACCTGGTCGCGGCCAAGGCCGGGGCTCAGCTGTTCTGGGTCCTCAGCCTGTCCGCGGAGCACGCCTCCCTGTTCTCCGGCACCGGCGACGGCCTGCGCCCCGAGCAGAGGGACGGATTCCCGCTCACGGCCCCGCACGAGGAGCCCAACCCGCAACGCGAGGAGCGGATCGGCGACACCCCGAGCACGTACAGCAGCGAGGACGCCCGCAACTTCCTGCGCTCGGTCGACGAGAAGCTGCGCGCGGTCCTGGCCGCCGACCCGCGCCCGCTGTTCCTGGTCGGCCTCGCGCCCGCGCTCTCCCTGCTCGACGAGGTGGGCGAGAGCGCGAAGCCGGCCGTCGGCAGGGTCGCGAAGGGGACGACGGCGGACACCACCGCGCCCGAGCTGATCAAGGAGCTGGGCCCGGCCCTGCAGGACTGGCGGAAGCAGGCCGCCGCCCGGATCCAGGGCAGGCTCGACAACGCCCACAGCAGCCGCTCCTTCGCCGGCGGGCTCGACGAGGTGTGGCTGGCCGTACGGGAGGGCCGGGCCGGCCTGGTCGCAGTCGAGGAGCACTTCGACCGGACGGTCAGGGTCACCGACGGACATCTGGAACCGGTGGGCCCGGACGTCACACCGGGCGCGGACGGCCAGGTCCGGGAGGACATCGTCGACGAGCTCGTCGAAGCGGCGCTGGACAAGGGCTGCGAGGTCGCCTTCGTGGCCGACGACTCCCTCACGGACCACGGCCGGCTCGCAGCGGTTCTGCGTTTCTGACCGCGTGTCCCTACGTGAGGATTATGTGAATTTTGTCTAGATTTGGCGCTCCGAAGTCGATCTCACTGCGTCGATCTCACTGATCGCGTCGTGCACGAAGGAGAGCCATTCATGGACCGATTCAGGCGCGCCTCGGCGGCAGCCCTGCTCACAGCGGTGGCGCTGGCCGGCGCGGTGGGCGGGGCCGCGGCGTCGTCGGGTGTCCCCGCACCGCCGTCCGGGGAGCGCGCGCAGGACCTGGCCACACGGCCGGCCCTCTCGGCGCACGCGACGGCGCGCAGCGTGGCGGCCTGGGAGGAGTTCCGTATCCACGGCTCCGCCCGGAACATCAGTTCCGGCACCCCGGTCACCCTGCAGCAGAAGCAGGGCGAGCGCTGGGTGACACTGCCCGCCACGATCAAGACCGCCGGGAGCGGCGAGTACAGCCTGCGTGTGAAGCTGGGCATCACCGGCGAGAACGCCCTCCGGATCGTCGGAGGCGGGGCTGTCTCACCCGTCGTCCGCACCACCGTGACCCCCGTCGTGACCCCCGTCGTGCCCGCCACCGTGAACTGAGCGTCCGCCCCACGCACTCCGGCCGGCCTGCGAGGAAGC